>JAEEKM010000116.1 GCA_016282455.1 Treponema sp.
AGATTTTTTACAGTTTGCAATTACATAACCTGCTGCAATTACTGCACCAGAAATGAGTCCCATAAGCATGCTGAATAAAATGTTCATGCTCTCTGCGTTTACTATAAATCCGTTTAAAATATCCATGTTAATTCTCCTTGATGTAGTTTTTGTACTCCGTTCCGTATTTTGAAAACGAAGTGCTGTATATTTTTCTTTCAGAAAGAAATCTTACGAACCATAAGGGAAAGGCTTTAAAGGCTTTTGCTTCCATAAGCCACTGTCCCTTTTGCAGAATCTGCTTTCCATAAGCGGGGGAATCCAGACGCAAATCTTCTCTTCGGGTCTGAATGTTTGTGTCGATTGTCAGGCGGAAGTCCTGATTTTCTTTTTCAAAAAATGCCCAGCGGTCATAGGAAATAAAGACTTTGGGTTTAAGGCGGTAAAAGTGCATGATGTAGTCTAGTTCCTTCATAACGTGTCTGTTCATTTTTACAGAAGGATTTTGTGGAATGGAAAGGCTGTTAAAATAGTCGTAGGCGTCCTGTAAAATAAAATTTGTTCTTCTTTTATTTACAACTCCGTCAAACTTTTTCTTGCTTTCCAGAAATACTTTGTCTGTAAGGGCAACTCTTCCGTAACTTCTCAGTCTAATCTTTTCCTTAAACTCAGGTTTTTCCAGTGACTTTCTGATAAGTTCATCACTTTCTGTGTCCAGGTAAAGGTTGCAGATGGAGTAGGGCTTACCGTCTTTGTTAAAGGCATCAGAGTTCATGTGTTCTCCGATTATGGAAAGAAGGGCAGCGCGGTCTTCATCTGTGAGCATGTACTTAATTTCACGCCGGTTAAAAACTTCTATTGCCAAAACCTTTCTCCTCTAAATCTTAGTTTTGAATTTATAAGTGTAGGTAAGAGGAATTGAAATACCGGAGAGTCCGCCTGTGTAACGGGTCAGGTTCATGTCCAGTTTTATTCCTGTTGCAAGAGTGCCAAGTTTTTTAGGAAGTTTAACAGACACTTTTGGGTAGACGGTGAACCAGGTCTGACTTGAATCGCGAAGCATTGTTCTGACCTTAACTTTCATTTCTGTCTGCAGGGAAGAACTTATGTCCCATACTGCACGAAGCTGGGCGTAGAGGGGAACTGCCTGGTGGGTAAAACCGTCAGCGCGTTTGGCATTTCCTTTTTTATACTTTACGATTGTTTCGCCGCGGATGATTGTTGTAATTTCTGTTTTGATAAGATTGTCGTCTGCATCGTAGTATTTTATTTTTCCGATGTATTCGTTTGTAAGACCGGTTATAAAATCTGCATACAGACCGATTCCGATTCCGTTAAAATAATAACCGCCGGAAAGTCCTGCCGCATATTTTGTAGTCTGTTTTTTAAACTCATCCACATCATTTCTTTCGACTCTTGCTTCAGGAAGAAAATCTGAGTCAGTAAAGTTGTAGTAGAACATTCCGTTCAGGATTGCATTTGGTATTCCTGTAAGTCCCGCAAAAAGACCGAACTTTCTTGTGTCTGCATTAAGTTCATGGGTAGTGAAACCAAAGTCAAACACATTTTCAAGTCCTGCGTTAATGCCTGCGTCCACATACATTTCGTTTGTGGTAGAAAAATCTGTAGAGAAGGAAAGTCCTGCCGCCGCATTTACATAAATGTTTTCGTCTTCACCAAACTTCCAGCTTGAAGTAAGACCGCCTGCAATGCCGTCCATGTAAAGAGAAAGGTTATTTGTTCCAAAGTATGTTTCACAGTCACTTGAATTAACAAGAAGTCTTCCGAACTTTGTGGTAGAGTCGTCTGCTGCAAGATAGGCAGAAGGAATTGCAAAGTAGTTGTTGTAACTGTTTCCAACAATAATGCCCAGTTCTTTAAATGGAGTTACATGAACAAAGCCTGTTGGAGAAAGAATAAAGGAAGGAAGGCTGCTGTCCGCATTCTGATAAACTGCATTCAGACGGAGACGGGCAGTAACATATTTGTTTTCCAGGTCCAGCTGAAGTCTGTCCCCAAACGATATGCCGTCTCCGGTAACTGTGTTTCCGTAAATGTCAGTTTCATTAGAGTGAGTGTATAGATCCCAGTCTGCTAATTCTCCGCTGTCTGCACCCACTGTGTTTTTTATAGTGAGCTTTGTAGTTTCTGCAAAAAGCATTCCGGTTAAAATACATCCCGCTGCAATAAGTGCAAGTGTTTTTTTCATGCATTACCTCTTACTTTATTGACGGTGTGGAAGTAGAACTTCCTGTTGTGACCGCTGGTAAACTTGTATAAAGTCCGTTGAATTTACTTCCGCCAGAAAAACTTGGGGAAGTATATACAGTGTAACCCGAGGATGAAGAATTTGTAAAGGAGGGAGAGGACATTACAAAGAGACCAAAACTGGATGAAGGAAGTTCGAAGGCATAAACCGTGCTTCCTGAAACCTGAACAGCAACTTTAGAGAAGGAAGATGAAGAACTCGAAGAAGATGAACCAGGCCGACTCATGCCGCCCATTCCACCCTGGGAAGATGAACCTGAGAAGTAAAGGAGTTTCTGGCCGCTGGTGTTGTATTCACTGATTGCCATGCTTGAACCGCTTGTTCCTGCTATTGTTCCGCCTGTAATGTAGATTTTGCTTCCGGAGTCAAAGGAATCTTCAGATCGTGTAGGTGAATAGGATACTGAAAATTTACCCTGAATGTAGAGGTTTCCGTTACAGTCAATTCCGTCGCCTTTTATTGCATAGGTGTAAATATATCCGTCTGTAAGATAGAAAGTACCGCTTGAGTCACTTACGTTAATTCCGTCATCTGTGGAAGTAACTTCTGTACTTCCTCCTGAAATCTGAACGATAGAAGCGCCTTCAATTCCTTCTGCCGCAAAGTTTACGCTCTGGCTTGAATAGTAAACTCCGTCTGCATCGTAGTAGGAGATTTTGCTGTTAGAGTCGTTTGTGTAACCGGTTACGCCAGTTACGTTTAAGGTATTGTTTCCGCCGCTGATGTAAACTTTTGAAGAACTGATTCCCTTACCATTGTAAGTGGTAATGCTGGTTGTGCCGCCTTTAATGTAGACTGCACTTGAAGTATCGTCCGTGTCAGTTTTTATGCCGCAGGCTTTTCTGTAGGAACTGCTGGAAATTGCACCTGTTCCGTTAAAGGTTATTGTTCCGTCATTTACCGTAACGCTTGAATCTCCGTAAAGTCCGTGTTTTCCTGTTGAAGTAAGGGTAAGGCTTCCTCCGTTAATGGTGAGGTTTGCTTTTGATGCAATGCAGTTTTTGTATGACTGGGTAACGCTTAAACTTCCTTCTCCGCTCACGGTCATGTCTCCCTTGCAGTAGAGGCTTCCCTTGTGGTCACTTCCTTCGCTAACAACAGTTTTTGAAACAGTGCAGGAAACATAAGTTCCTTCGTCTTCGTCATAATACTGACTTCCGCTTGTGGTAGAATAGCTTTCTCCGTATCCAATTCCATAACTTCTGCCGTCCTTAAAAACATTTGTTCCGGTAAGAATTATGTTTGCAGCAGAACCTTTGGTAATGTCCAGACAGGGATAGTTTGAAGAAGTGATTGAAGCATTTTCAAGATAAACGTTTACACAGTCACTTGCATTTGTCTGAACTTTAATGCCTCCGCTTGAGAGTTCTCCGCTTATGTAAAGATTAAAGACTCCTGTAAATGAAGCGGCATTCACTTTGATAAGGTCTGTTGAGGCCCCTTCGCTGTCTTCGGTAAACTTTACTTTAACGCCTACAATCGGTTCTACTGCGCTTGTGGAAATATACTGCCAGTTATCGCTTCCGTTGTAAGAAACTTTTTTCTCCGTAAGGTTTAAGTAAACGCTGTCTCCGGAAACTGCGCCCATTGCAACTGTGACGGTAATTGTATTTTCGTAAGTGTTGTCTTCGTCTGTTGCGGAAACTTTTACGATTACTGTCTGTTCACTTTCGCTCTGGTTGTCTGCCGTAAGGGTGGTGCTTTCTCCTGAATAGGAATCCAGTGAGGCATATTCATTTCCTTCTGTGATTGACCAGGTGTAGCTTATGTTTATTTCAGAAAGGCTTCCTGTATAAGAGGGGATTGCATTTATTGTTGTGCTGCCGCTTGAAGAAACTGCAGTTTTTGAAGCGCTAAGGCTTACTCCTGTAATTTCATCCTTTACTTCAACGCCATTTGCAGAAAGATTTATGGTTATGCTGTCCGAGACTTCGTTTCCACTTGTGTCAGAGACTGTAACTTTAACGGTGATTTCTTCTTCTGAAGCGGAAGTATTATTTGCTTTAAGCGTAATGCTCTCTTCTGTTTGAGAACTTAAGTCAGCATAGGCAGAACCTTTTGTAATCTCCCATGAATAACTTAAAGTGGGACTCCCTGAAGTTGTAGAAACTGCTTTAAGACTAGTCTCTCCGTTATACTGAAGAACTGAAGGACCGCTTATTTTTACTGCGCTGACTGAGTTTCCTGCACTTACAGTAATTGTTGCTTTTTCCTTGTAGCTGCTTTTTCCGTCACTAGCGGTAACTTTTACAATTACGCTCTGTTCTTCTCCGCTTGTGTTCGTTCCGTTAAGTACAATGCTTTTTCCGCTTGTCGCGTTTAGTTCTGCATAAGTGGAACCTTCTGTAATTGTCCATGAGTAGCTTATGGTCGGATTACCCGAAACTTCCGGCACTGCAGTAAGAACTGTACTTCCCTGGGCAGTGATTGTAGTTTCTGTTACGCTAAGGCTTAAATCTGTAATTGCACTCTCTCCTGAATTTATAACGCAGGAACCAGTGAAAGTTATTGCCGCAAAGGTAAGGGCAATAAAAATGTTGTTAAGCAAAGTACTCTTGTTCATACACGTACTCCTATGTATTTTAAGATTAAAATGCTTTCCTTAAAGAAATGTTAAAATCAAAATAAAAAAGTCATTAATATTGACAGTTGCGCTTTTATACCCAACTCGCTATAATGGCAGCCAGCGTTGTTTCAAAAGCAAGGAGACATAGATTTATGGAAAAGAACATTGCGTTGATTCCCGGTGATGGAATTGGACCTGACGTTGTTGCAGAAGCAGTGAATGTGCTTGATGCAGTTGCAAAAAAGTACGGACACAAGTGGAACTACACAAAAGTTACTGCTGGTGGTGAAGCCATTGACAAGTGGGGAAATCCACTTCCACAGGACCAGCTGGACATTTGTCTTAAAAGTGATGCAACCCTTCTTGGTGCCGTTGGTGGTCCAAAGTGGGACAATGTTGCTCCGGAGATTCGCCCTGAGAAAGCCCTTCTTGGTCTGCGCGGAGGAATGAAAGTTTATGCAAACCTTCGCCCTGCAGTTATGTTTAAGCAGCTCAAGGATGCCTGTCCTCTTAAAGACGAAATTGTAGGCGACGGACTTGATATTCTTATTGTACGTGAACTTATTTCCGGCATTTACTTTGGTGAACGCGGAACTGCCGCTGACGGAAAGAGTGCCTGGGATACAGAGAAATATACCTGGGAAGAAATTGAACGCATTGTCCGCATGGGATTTGAGTTTGCCCAGAAGAGACAGAAACATCTTACGGTTATTGACAAGGCTAACATCCTTAACTCAAGCCGTCTCTGGCGCAAGGTTGCAGAAACCGTACACGAAGATTATAAGGACGTAACCCTTGACTTCCTTTACATTGACAATGCCGCCATGCAGCTGGTAAGAAATCCCCGCCAGTTTGACGTTATTGCCACAAGCAACATGTTCGGAGACATTCTCTCTGACGAAGCCAGCCAGATTACCGGTTCAATCGGTATGCTTGCAAGTGCTTCTCTTGGTGCAAGTGGTCCAGGCCTTTACGAGCCAATTCATGGTTCTGCTCCTGATATTGCAGGAAAAGACCTTGCTAATCCTCTGGCAACTATTCTTTCTGCCGCAATGCTTCTCCGCTACAGCTTCGGACTTGAAAAAGAAGCAAAGTCAATTGAAGATGCAGTACAGGCTGTTCTTGATGCAGGCTGGCGCACAGGTGACATTGCCGGTGACAAGC
>JAEEKM010000008.1 GCA_016282455.1 Treponema sp.
AGGGAAGGTCACCGCCGGATGTAATTTCTTTCGCCTCATATTCGGGATGAAGTTTAGACGGAGAGATATGCGGATCTACTGCTTTTTCTTTTTTAATCAGGGGAACTTCTTTGTAAAGATGGCTGGCTTTATTAAAGAAATCCTTTTTGCTTGCACCGTTTGAGGTGGAAAAATAAAGGTCATCCCGGTCTTCTATTGTTTCCATAACAAAGGGGCAGTTACCTGACTCCTGGTTATTATTAAAATGCAGTATGGCAGGAGAGAGAACGTCAAATATTGTTTTGGGACATTCTTCACTATCGGGGGAATAGTCCTTGTCTCCGGTTAAGCCGCTGGTACTTGAACCGCTTATGAAAAGTAAGTCTATGGCCCTTGTTGCCGCAACGTAAGCAACGCGACGGAGTTCTGCACTGTTTAGCCTTTCATTTTCTTTTTTGGCAATTTCATAAAAGTAATTATTATTCTCGCCGGACTTATAGGAAGGAGTGTTTATGCTGATTCCAAATTTTTTGCTTGCATAAACCGGGCTGGAATTAGAGTCACTTTTTCCCCTGTTACTGCAGGATATAATAAAGACCACAGGAAACTGGAGGCCTTTACTTTTGTGAATGGACATCAATTTAACCCCGTCATTTTCTTCAAGCGGAATATCCATGTCTTTAAGGCGCTCTGTTTCATCTTTGTAAGAGTTCATGCTGTCACAAAAATCACTTACGCTCATGCCGTTTTCTTCTGCCACTCTGGCGGCTTCGTAAAGTCTGTCATAGAGGGGACCATACATCTGCACTGACTGATTCCAGAGGGTTTCATAACGGTAACCTGCCTCATACCAGATTCGGTCAATGGTTGTGGTAAGGGCTTCTGTTTTTGAGCTCTCTAAAAGTTTTTCAAAAAGTTCTGTTCCCTTTTCATACTTTTTCTTTGCTTTTGCAGAAAGAGAAGCGGCTCCTTCCTGACTGTAGCATTTTGCCCTTGTGGCAAGTATTGCATTTGTTTCATCTGCACTAAGGTTTACAAGGGGGGAACGCAGTGTTTTTGCATATGCCAAAGTTTCATAGGGGTAGGCACAGAGCCTTAACCAGGCCATTATGTCATTTACAGGTCCGTCGTTAAATATGCCTGTAATTTCTTCGCTTGCATAGGGAATGCCTTTTGACAGAAGGGCTTTTTCAAAGACCGGCTGTTTGGAATAAGTTCTAAAGAGAATGGCAATGTCACCGGCTTTATAGCCTTTATTTTCAATCAAATCGGCAATTTTATCTGCAACCCATTTTGCTTCGATTATGCCTTTTTCCTCAGAAGTTTTTTCTGACTCTACAACTGCAATGGTTGTTCTTGGACTGAAACTTTCACTTCCGTTTTCAAAAAGGGGATCCCATTTGTTTTTATCATAAAGCACATGATGGTAAATTGCTTCATAGGGGGGCACTAAAGAGGCAGTATTCTTTTCTGTATAAAAGGCTGCGGAACTTTCGATTTTTGTGTTCTCAGGATAATTTTCTCCTCCGAAGAGAGAGTTGAACATGGCAATAAGGGCAGGGTGAGAACGGTAGTTTGTTTTTAACTCCATGTTTCCTTCCGGGAATGAATCAGACAGGGCACGGAAAACACTTACGTCAGCACCACGGAAAAGATAGATACTCTGTTTTTCATCTCCTACAAAAAAGAGTTTGTCTTTTTCAAGTTCTTCTACCTGGGGAATACCTTTTTCCATGCGGTCAATTTTTTCTGCAAGCATAAAGAGCATGTCTCTCTGCAGGGCATTATTGTCCTGGAACTCGTCTATCATGATAGCCCTGTAGCGTTTTTTTTCTATAAGGCGGATGTCCGGGTGGTCTCGGAGAATAGATGTGGCAAGGCTTGAAACATCTGTAAAGGTAAGTAGACCCGTACTTCTTTTAAAATCATTTACCTGAGTCTGGAATTGTGAGAGCAGTTTAAAAATTTCCCTCAGGGTTTTATAGCCGTATACAAAGTTTATGATGGGGCAGAGGTTTGTAAATACTTCTCTTGCTTTATCAATTGAATCTGCAATTTCTTCCGAACCTTTCAGGTTACCGGGTTTCTTTACTGAAGCAAGAAGGAAGGCAAGGTCTTCGTACTTTTTTAGAGGAAGGTAGTCTTCGTTTGTGACCATTTCTTTTGTTAAGGGAATGTCCTCGTAGGACTCCATGTATTCTTCCAGTTTTTTCACATACTGTTCATAGGCTTTAGAAGATTTGTTTCCGTCAAAATTATTTACTGCAGAAGAGAAAACATTTGCTGCATCTTTCCAGAGGGCGCTTTCTTTTTTCCATGCTTCAATAATAAAAGTAGTCTGTTCTTCGAGAATTGACTCAAAATCAAGCGGATTTGAAACTGTTGAAAGGGCAATGAGCGGGGAAACAAATAGTTCTTCTGCAATCTGAGACAGGTCTTTTGTGCCTGAGATTTTTTTTAGGGCGTCGTTTTCCTTGTGGTCAATCATGAACTCCATTGCCATAACTGACATCTGTTTTTTAACGCTGTCATTATCTACTGCAAAGTCTGGTGATATGCCGTAAAAGTGAGAACCTAATTTTGCCACAGAGGAGCAGTAACTGTCTAAGGTTTTTATGTTTGCCTTGTGAAAGTCTGCGGCTGCCTGGGGATCATCTTTTATTGCCTGATAGATTCTTCCGTACATTTCTACGGTGGCTTTTTTTGTAAAAGTTAATGTGAGAATTTCGTCAACTTTGTAATGAAGGTCTTTTACAAGGTGAGAAAATCTTTCTGTAAGAACACTTGTTTTTCCCGAGCCTGCACCTGCGCTAACTACTGCATTCTTTAAAACATTTATTGCATCTGTTTGATACTGGTCGTAATTATTAGCCATTGCTTTCTCCTAATCCTTTTTGTTTCCTACTGTGAAAGTTCTTCTGCAAACTGCCCGGTAGTCACAGCCAAGACAGGTGTTGTAGGAAAGGTCCTCTGGAACTGAAAAGTCTTTGTCCAGGATTTTACTTACAAAGTTATCTGCATTTTGTAAAAAGACCTGCATGGTTGCTTCAAAATCTACATCGGCTTTTTTTACTAAGGCACCGGTTACTCCGTAAAATTTTTTATCATTCAAATTATAGAAAGCGGCATTTTCCACTTTTTTCTTTCCACCTTTTTCATGTGAAAGCAGGTAAAGGTACATGGGAATCTGCGGGTCGGGAAGGGGATTTTCTTCACTTGCATAAAAAGAAGTTTTTGGAACCCCCTTGTCTGAGGTTTTAAAGTCTACAAGTATGTATTGGGCTTCCTCTTCATTTTTTAATAGACAGTCAATTGTTCCCGTGAACATATATTTTCCGTCCGGAGAAGGAAGCGTATAGCTTTTTTCTGTTTCTGCAATTTTACAGCCTGCAAATCTTTTTGAAAAATCAGTGATTACATCAAGCATTTTTTCAAAGTAGGCATCTTTTGCATTTAAGTCCAGTTCTTTTGCAAGCTGGCTTATGTCAAGTTCCATAATTGCTTTTGATACTGCCTCTTTAAGATAGGAAGCATATTCTTCTGAAAGAGTCTGGTTTTCCAGGGCAAGTGGCAGATTTTTTTCTTTTAGGGTTGAACAGAAAAGTTCAAGGATTTTATGGTTAAGGTTTCCGACTGCAAATTTATCCATGAGGGTTGCTTCATTGTCTTCTTCCTGTGTTTTTAAAACCCTGTTAAAGATCCAGCACCTGGGGCAGTTGTTAAAGTCCTTCATTGCAGAAGTAGAAACATGGAATTTCCCCTCTTTAAAGTATTTTTCATTTATGAGTTCTGCAATTTTTTCGCGACTGTTACTTTCGTCCTCCGAATCTTCCTGGGTGGAAAGATAGTTTTCAAAAGACGCTGCTGCACTCTCTGTTGTTAAAGGCGGGACTTCGTTACTTTTGCCAAGGAAGTA
>JAEEKM010000117.1 GCA_016282455.1 Treponema sp.
CTCCTTAAAATGCCCCTTACATCCGTGGCACTTGATAAGTCAATTATTTTTTCAAGCATTAAGTCAAAAAAATCAGAAACAATTCTTTCTGCAAATACAAATCTTTTAAAAAGACTTAACCTGAATGTAAAAGCCAAGCACATAGAAAAAAAAGAACAGATGGAATATGCAAAGGAAATGGGCTTTAACATGCTTCAGGGTTATTATTTTTCCGTACCTCTTAATGAAAAAGAAACGATTGATTTCTTAAGGAGGCAGGCATGAACTATAATTACAACATCTGGTTTAACGTGTGTGCAATTGTGATGATTGCCTGCAGCATAGTTCTCTATCTTCTGCGAAAGAATGTACGCATTGTGCAGACAAAATCTTTTTTCAGCATAATGATAATCATGTTCTTTGCATCCGTGTTCAGTCTTTTTACGATTGTGCTGGAAGGGGTTACTTACACGGGTGTTCTTATTTCAAACTATGCAGTTATTCTTTGCGACACAACAGTTGCTTCCCTCTGGATTATTTACATTCTCTCTATTTCTACAAGAAAAACAAACATAAGGCTTGCAGCCTTTACAATTCTCGTTCCTTCCGTCATCTGCCTTACACTTCTTGTTGCAAACGGTATATGGGGAATTCTTTTTACGGTTAACAGGGAAACAAAAGTCTATGAGGGCGGACAGTTTATGTTCATGCTCTACCTGCTTGTTTACCTGCACTTTATTATAGTTGCCTTTAACGTTTACATGTCCAACAGAAAATTTATTTCCCGCGAGCGCATTCTTTTCATGCCCATCATTCTTATTGAAGGTATTGCGGGTGCAGTAGTGGAAATAGTTTTTCCTACAATGGTTGTTCAGCAGTTTGCACTTTCTTTAATGACCATGACCACCTTCCTGAGTTTACAGAACCCGAATGAATATTTTGAC
This sequence comes from Treponema sp., assembly GCA_016282455.1. Classification (GTDB taxonomy): domain Bacteria; phylum Spirochaetota; class Spirochaetia; order Treponematales; family Treponemataceae; genus Treponema_D. The sequence goes on from JAEEKM010000117.1 coordinate 924, forward strand.
GAAGAGTCTGGACTGTTAAATAAAATTGCCTTTAATGCCTCTTACGGAAAATTTCTTTCTGATGAAAACCAGCCAAAAAGTTTTATTGCAATCTGCATTCACGATATTGATGCAGTGCTCACCCACATTAACGAAGAGAGAAAAGATTATCTTGAAAAAAACGTGCTGTCAGAAATCTCCCCTTTCAAAGGAATTTCTTCGGTATTTAAATTTGAAGAAGGAAAATATCTGATTGCAGTAAACACAAATAACAACATGCAGACCCTTGACCTTTATGCACTTTCCCTAAGGACAATGGCAAAAATAAACATTGCGTCTACCTGCTGTCTTTTTGAAACGCCAAAGCATGCAACCAGTTTACAGGGAATCATTCAGCTCATGGAAAAAGTTGTACAGAAAGGTATTGCCCTTAACGTTGCAACTATTTCTCCGGATGACCTTAACCTGCACAAAGAATCCTACATTAAAACTGTGGAAGATTTAGTGCGCACCTGCATAAGGGAGAACAGACTGGAAGTTTTTTACCAGCCCATTTATTCTGTGAAGGAAAACCGCTTTGTTTCTGCAGAAGCAGTTGTCCGCATGAAAAACGGCAAGGAAGGCATTCTTGCACCAAACGTCTTCATTCCCCTTGCAGAAAAAGACGGTAACATTCTGGACATCGGTTATTTTGTTCTCGATGATGTGTGTAAAACAATTGCAGAGTACGGGCTTGAAAACTTTGGAATAAACACCATTCAGGTAAATCTTTCTGTGGTGGAATGCATTCAGGATGACCTGGTTTCAAAAATTTCTCAGATATTAAAAAAATACAATGTGAACCCCCGCGTCCTTAATTTACAGATTACAGAAGCCGCAACTACATATTTTTCTGACGTGGTAAAAAGAAACATCAGGCAGCTGCACAACATGGGAATCACCTTCTCTCTTGACGGCTTTGGTTCCGGTTATTCTTCGCTCAACAAAATCATTAACCTGCCCTTAAGCATTATTAAACTTGACCGCTCTATTGTTATTCCGGCCTTTAAGGCAGGTAACGAAAGTGCTCAGGTTTTATTAAACTGTTCTGTGGATATGGTAAAGGAAATCGGTTGTAAAATTGTTGCCTCAGGGGCTGAAACAGACAGCATTGCAAAGGGACTTGCCGAGCTGGGATGCGACTACATTCAGGGTTACTATTATGCACACCCCATGCCCAGACAAAAGTTCCTTAAGTTTATTACCCGCTAGTTTTTTAGTTTAGTGTCTTGAAGGATAGTGAGAATTGGGAACCTTCATGTTTCTTTTCATTTCCAGCATGCTTCTCTCGGCTTCTTCCATGGCAAGATAAAAGTCTTTTGGTTCACGGGGAGAGAATACTACAAAACCGTAGGCACTTGTAAACTTAAGGGAGTCGTCCACATTTTCAACCTGAGTGTCAAACATGGAAAGTAAATCATGGGCTCCGGAAGAATCAAGATTTGCACAGAGACAGACAAACTTATCGCCGCCCACACGGTAGATTTCTCCACGGCGCACAAAAGTTGCCTTAAGACAGGTACTTAAGGCAGAGATAATTTTTTCTCCGGCAAGATAACCGTAGTTCTGGTTGTAGTCACGGAGATTGTTCATGTCAAAGAAGAAGAGGCAGTAATTTTTTTCTGCGTTCTGTGCCACTTCGTAATGTTCCACAAAATTGTACCAGGCGGTATGACTTGAAACACCTGTAGAAAAATCAATCATTGCAAGTTTCTGGTATGCACCGGACTGGCGGAAGTTCTGGTAGGCTCCCTGCATAATCTGGAAGGTGATAACGGCAACGGAAGTAAAGGTTGCAATCATTGCAATGCTCATGACTGCATCTGCAACAACAGTATTGAGAACACGGCAGATGACTATGGCAAAGAGAACCATACAGACAATAATTGTAGAAGTTGCAAAAAGCCTCATGTTGCGGCTGATATTCTTCATGTAGTGATTAAGAATGTAGACAATGTAGAGCATGGAAACTACAAAGAGAATCTGAACTACAAAAATTGAATCCTGAATCTGAATTGTACCTGTAAACTGGAAAAGGAGAATGAGGGTTACAGCAGACGCATCAA
>JAEEKM010000118.1 GCA_016282455.1 Treponema sp.
ACATTTTTCTTCTTCAGACTTTGCAGAAAATCTTGCACGTGAACTTGGACGCTGTTCTCCAAGAGAAATACTTCTTCCCGAGAGTTTAAGAAGCAATACAGGTGTTCAGGAAGTGCTTGCCTCTTTTCCAAACGCATCCCTTTCTTATTTTGGTGACTGGAACTTTAATCAGGAACTCTGCTACAAACGCCTTATCAAACAGTTTAAGGTTGCAAACCTCCGTTCTTTTTCACTTACAGAAGATGCGGCAGAAATTCCCTGTGCAGGTTTTTTGCTGGACTATCTTGAAAAGAACACAAACCTTTCTTCTCCTCATGTTTCTTCCATTCAGGTTTATGAAGATACTCAGTATGTGGTAATGGATTCTTCTTCCAGACGCAATCTTGAGATTACAGAAAATCTTCGTGACGGAACCTTTCAGTTTACTCTTCTTGAATGCCTTAATTACACCTGTACTGCCATGGGGAGCCGCATGGAACGAGAGTGGCTCATGTTCCCGCTTACAAAACGCAGTCTCATTCAGGAACGGCAGAACCATGTGGAACTTTTTACAAAAAATCTTTCCCTATTAAAAAAAGTTCGTTCCCTTCTTGACGGAATACTTGATATAGAACGACTGGCAGGCCGCATTGCAATGGATAAAGCGCATGCAAAAGATTTACAGGCCCTGCGTCAAAGTCTTTCTCTCTGGCTTAATGCACAGGAGTCTCTGGGTGATTTTAATTTTGCCCTGCTTGATACTGACATTGCAAAAAAAATAATAACTATTGTTGAGTCTGCAATTTGTGATGACCCTGCAACGGTTTTTACTGACGGAAGAATTATTAAAGACGGCTGGAATGAAGAACTCGATCACTGGCGGAGTCTGCATGATAATTTTAATTCTGTCCTTCAGGAATATCTTGAGGAAGAAAAAGAAAAAACTGGAATACAAAATCTCCGCATAAGAAATAATGCAAACCTCGGTTACTGCATTGAAGTTACCAAGGGAAAACTTTCCAAAGTTCCGGAGCATTTTATTATGCGCCGTGCAATGGTTAATTACGAACGTTACACCACACAGCGTCTTCAGGAACTTGAGCAGAGTTTAAATGAGTCTGGTTCCAAAGTGCTGGAACTGGAACATGATCTTTTTATAGAAGTGCGTTCTTCTTTAAAACAGTTTGTTCCTTACCTGCAGCAGGTGTCCCGCGAAATTGCCTATGCTGATGTCTGTGCAAGTTTTGCAGAAGCCGCAAGAGTTCATGACTGGGTACGCCCTGACTTTACTGATGAAAATGAATTTGTAGTGACCGGCGGTCGTCATCCTGTTGTGGAGCAGCATCTTGGAGCAGGGGAGTTTGTTCCCAATGATTTAATACTTGGTGCAGAAGAAAGTAAGGAAACTTTTGCCCTTATTACAGGTCCAAACATGGCAGGTAAGTCAACCTTCCTGAGGCAGAATGCACTTATTGCACTTCTTGCCCAGACAGGAAGTTTTGTGCCTGCCGCTTCTGCACGCCTTGGAATTGTAGACCGCATTTTTTGCCGTGTGGGTGCAAGCGACAACCTTGCGAGGGGAGAGTCAACCTTCCTTGTAGAGATGACTGAGACTGCCCGCATTTTACGCAGTGCTACAGAAAAGTCTCTTGTCATAATGGATGAAGTTGGCCGCGGTACCAGTACTGAAGACGGTCTTTCCATTGCCTGGGCTGTTAGTGAATATCTTTTAAACCGCATAAAGTGCAAGACCCTTTTTGCCACCCACTATCATGAACTTACCCGCCTTGAACATCCCATGCTAAAAAAACTCTGCATGGCTGTTAATGAAAACGGAAGCAACGTAATCTTTTTAAGAAAAGTAATTCCAGGTTCTGCGGCAAACTCTTACGGTATACACGTTGCCCGTCTTGCAGGAGTTCCTGATCCTGTGATTGACAGGGCAAATGTTATTCTCGAACACATACAGGAAGAGGCCTCTGAAAAACCAATCATCTCTGTAAGTGAAAGCGGAGAAGCGGAAGTTTGTGAAAAGACAGGAAGCAGTGCTCCACAGAATAATCCAGTTTCTTTAACAGGTGCCCTCTTTAGTGATGAAGAACTTATTCTTGATGAAATTCTTTCTCTTGATACAAATAATCTTACCCCTCTTGCAGCCCTTCAGACAATTGCCAGGTGGAAGACAAAACTTTCAGGCAGATGATTTTTTTTGAAAAAATTATATAAGTGAACGGAGAAGGGGATTTAAAAACAGTAGTCCTTCTTTTGTAAGGGCAAGATGTTCGCCGGAAGAAGAGCCGGCCCTATCTGTGAGGGAATAAACTCTGCATTTGTTTTCTTTTTGGTACTGCTTCCAGAGAGCATTATTTTCTAAAGGTAAAGGTTTTTTAAAGCGCTTAAGGAACTCATTTTTACTCACCCCTTCTGTGGTGCGGAGGCCCATCATCAGATATTCAAACTCCAATGTGTGTGATAAAAGAATTTCTCTTTCACAGGGAATGTCTTTTTCATCTATCTCTGAATTGTCTGCCTGTGCCTGATTCCAGAAACTTATGTATTTTTCTATGTTCCTGGTGTTTGTCCAGCGGCTACCTGTAAAGTAATCTTTTTGCGTTTTCTTTTCTTCGTTAAAGAAATATAAAGTTCCTGTTGCCCCGCTTCCGATTCCAACATAATTTTCCTGTTTCCAGTAGCACATGTTGTGGCGGCTTTCAAAACCTTTTTTTGCAAAGTTTGAAACTTCGTATTGAGACCAGCCTTTTTTTTCAAGCAGGTCGCGGCCCAAGAGCCACTGTCTGTCTGCCCTGTCAAAGTCAAAGTCTTCGCCTTTTTCAATTCTCTGGTAAAGGGGAGTGCCTTCTTCTACAGTGAGTGTATAAAGGGAAAAATGATCGCTCTGGTATTGGGTCAGTTCTTCAAGTGAAGAAATATATTCTTCGTCGCTTAAAGAGGGGAGTCCTGCAATTGCGTCAAGATTGAGGGAGGCCTTCCAGTGTTTTTTTACAATTTCCAGTTTTTCTTTTGCAATGCTTGAACTGCAATGCCTGTGAACGGAGAGAAGACTTTTTTGAGAAAGGGTCTGTATGCCAAGAGAAAGTCTTGTTACTCCGTTTGATTCTGCGGCTGAAAGTTTTTCCTGTGTAAGGGTTTCCGGGTTCATTTCAATTGTGCATTCACTTGAGTTTTGGGGCGAAAGATTTTTTAAAAGCCTTTCAATCTGTTCAGCGCTTAAAAGACTTGGTGTTCCTCCGCCAATGTAGATTGTTTCCCAGTGAGGAATGCAGTATTTGTTTTTGTAATAGTTTGCTTCGTTAATAAGGGCAGTGATGTAGGTGTCGCTTACAGTCCCTGCTGTCTTACTGAAAAAATCACAGTAGTCGCATTTTGCGAGACAGAAGGGAATGTGAACATAAAGAGAGGAAGTCAAAAGAGTCTCAGTTTTGTAAAGGGGAAGTATTCAAAGATGACTTTGCCCTGAATGCGGGAAGCGGGAACTTTTCCATAAACGCGGGAGTCAACTGCTTCTATGCGGTTATCAGCGAGGACAAAATATTCACCTTCACCTAAAGTTGTTTCTTCAAGATTTCCTACTGCACCCATGCCGTCCCATTCAACAGGAATTGAATAAATGTGAATGTTGTAGGGCTTTGATGCAAGTTCAAACTCTGTAAGAAAAAGATTTTCTCCCTTGGGTTTAATGTAAAGAACATAATCCTTCATGTAGATTGTGTCCCCCGGGAGTGCAAGTACGCGGCGGATAGAATCTTTTCCTGTCATGCGGTTGTTGTGACCAATCGGCGCATACTGCTGGGCGGTGAAGATGCTTGTTATTCTGTTAAGGAGTTTTCCATACCAGGGAATCTTTTTTCCGTCAAGGCGGGTAATGTACATTACGTCTCCGCGGTGTGGAGTTTTAACAAGGGGGCAGACAAAGAGGGCTGAGTTTTTTGCTATATCGCTTTCCATGGAATCTGTTTTCACATGGACTGGAAAAAGAATGAAGCTTAAGAAGAGTGAAAGAAAGAGAATGACACTTCCTACCACAAGGAGTGCTGCGGTTATTTTTCTCCGCCTGATTTCCCTCATTTCAAAGGAATAATCGTAAACGTTCTGTTTCATGCCGGGATTTTAGCATATTGCGGGAGTTATGGAAAGGGGAAAGCCTTCCCCTCGTTTCAGCCGGCAAGCCGTCTTCCACTACCCCTTCTGCGGGGGACACCCCCGCAACGCCCCTTATACAATTCATCTAGTTTCCTTGAATTTATAAAACTGATGGTGTTCTATAAATTCAAGGTTGTTAAACAGAGCTAGTTTACCGGATTGGCAGCAATTTTATCTGCGTATTCTGTCCATGAGTCATGGGCTTTGTAAGTTTCTACAGCAGATGATGGAACGTAGATTTTGAGTTCTGCAGAGGTACCTCTGAATACATACTGGGCAAGAGCTGGAGGTGTGGTTCCCATTACTGTTACGTTTGTAAGTTTATCGCAGCTCTGGAATGTAGCCTCTCCAATTTCTGTTACGCTTTCAGGAATTTCAATGGATGTGAGTTTTGTTCCAAGAAATGCCCTGTCTCCAATTTTGGTAGTTTTACTAGGAATGGTGAAAGATGTAAAAGCGGATTTATAGAAGAGTCTTTCTGGAATGACAGTAATGCTCTCGTTTAATGCAATACTAGCGAGACTTGTTGTTTCATAAAAAGCGCTTGCTCCAATTTCAGTTACAGAAGAAATGTCAATGCTTGTGAGGGCTGAACACTCATCAAAAGCTTTGTCTGCAATTTTAACAAGATTCTTTGTATTTGTAACAGACTTAAGTTTTGAAGAACCGGCAAATGCCGCTGAAGCAATTTCTGTTGTTGCATTGTCAAGTGCAACTGTTGTTGCTGTCTGGGCACCTGCAATGAGAATCTTTTTGTCAGCAGTGTAGAGAACGTTGTCTACTGCAACAAAGGCTGTGTTTCCTTCTGCAACAGTTACGTTAGCAAGTTTTTCTGCCCGGTAAAAAATTCCAGAGCCGATTGATTTTGTTGCTGCTGGAATTTCAATTGATGTTAATTCACTGCAATAACTGAAGGCATAGTCGTTTATAGTTGTGATTGAGGAAGGAAGTTTTAGTGTAGAGATACCTGTAAGTTTCTGCTCCTGGAATACACTTTCACCAAGAACAGTTGCTCCTGTAATTCCAGACAGATCCAGAGATGAAACATTAAGGTTTGACCAGTTTACAACTTCTCCGATGTTATTGAGAAGTTCTCCGAAAGAAGCGTCTGTAAGGTTTGCTTTAAATGAAAGGTTGTAGTTTGTTCCGCTGTCACATTTTGATTCCAAAAGGGAAGTCAGTTTTCCAAGTGTTGTCTGATATTCATTACTGTCAATTTTTACCGTAATAGCTGCAGAATTATCAGGAGTTCCCGCAGAATTGCTGTTATTAGTGTCTGTCGGATCACCGCAAGACGCCAGCAAGAGTGATGCTGCAAAAAGTGCTGCCATGGATGTTACAAGTTTAGTGTGTTTCATATTTCCTCCTAAAGAAATGCTTTCTATTATTATAGCCCCCGAATTTGCAAAAAACAAGAAAATAACTAAGTTTATTTTTGTTATGGGGTTTGACTTCAAAGTCCCCTTGACTAAAGTCCGCTTTTCATTATATATTGACTGCATGAATAAGAAACTACTGCTACTATCCCTAACTTTCTCAAAAGATGGCCGGAACTAGGTGCAGTTGTTTTGTATTCAATAAATACTAAAATCAGCAAGACCTGTTGCGACCGCAGCGGGTCTTTTTTTATTGCTGAATCTGTTGTCCTGAAAAAGGTTGCAGTCAGGCGAAAAGAAATCCGCTTGCAGTAAGCGCAGGATTGCAAAAGAAGGAGTGTAAGATATGACAAGTATGAACCCCAACGGAAAGTATGCCCCCATCGCGGACATTCCCTTAACCACCCGTGACTGGCCTGCTGCCCACATTACAAAAGCACCAATCTGGTGTTCAGTGGATCTTCGTGACGGAAACCAGGCTCTTGTTAACCCCATGGGAATTGAAACAAAACTTGCCTTCTTTGATCTGATTGTGAAGCTTGGAGTTAAAGAAGTGGAAGTAGGCTTCCCTGCCGCAAGCGACACTGAGTATGAGTTTATCCGCCGCCTTATTGAAGAAAAGCGCATCCCCGATGATGTGACCATTCAGGTTCTCTGTCAGGCCCGTGAACATCTTGTCCGTAAAACTGTAGAAAGCATTAAGGGTGCTCCCAATGTAATTTTCCACATTTACAATTCCACAAGCCCTGCTCAGAGAAAATATACCTTCAACAAAAGTAAGGAAGAAATCAAGCAGATTGCAATTGACGGAGTTAAGTGCATTAAAAGCTGTCTGACTGAAGAAGAAAGAAAGAGAATTCGTCTTGAATATTCTCCCGAAAGTTTTTCAATGACAGAGATTGATTACGCAGTTGAAATTTGTGAGGCTGTGAAAAATGAATGGGGTGCTTCTCCAGACAATAAGATTATCATGAACCTGCCCACAACTGTTGAGTGCGCAACACCAAATGTTTATGCAGACCAGATTGAATATTTCTGCAAGCACATAAGTGACAGGGACAGCGTGATTGTAAGTACCCACTGCCACAACGACCGGGGAACAGGTGTTGCTTCCTGCGAGATGGGACTTCTTGCAGGTGCTGACCGTGTGGAAGGATGTCTCTTTGGTAACGGAGAGAGAACCGGTAACCTCGACATCGTAAATGTTGCACTGAACATGTTCAGCCAGGGAGTAGATCCTCAGCTTGATTTTTCAAACATTCTGGAAGTTGGAGAAAAGTACAGGGAATATACCGGCATGGAAATTCCACAGCGTGTTCCTTACATTGGAGAACTTGTCTTCACGGCCTTTAGCGGAAGTCATCAGGATGCAATCAGAAAGGGAATGGCCGCCCGTGCAAATCAGGCAGAAAATGCATTGTGGGATGTTCCCTATCTTTTGATTGATCCGCATGACATTGGACGTGAGTACGAAGGCATTATCAGAATCAACAGTCAGAGTGGAAAGGGGGGTGCTGCCTTTATTCTGGAACAGGACTATGGACTTTCTCTTCCAAAGGCAATGCATCCCGCTCTCGGAGAAGTTGTCAAGAACGCCGCAGATAAAGCCCAGCGTGAACTTAAGGCTGAGGAGATTTATTCCATCTTCGAAAAGCAGTGGCTGCTTGCTTCAAAGAACATAAAGATTGCAGACCTTGCAGAAACCCATGTTGAAGGTTCCTCTTCTACAGAACAGGCTGCCTGCCGTGCAGTTGTTATGTGGAAGGGCGAGCAGTTTGCAATTGGCGCAAAGGGTAACGGTCCTCTTGATGCCTTCTGTAATGCACTTGCAACAACACCTGCTCCAAAATTTTCTATTACCGCTTTCCACGAACACAGTGTTGGTAAGGGAAATGATACTGCCGCAGTTGCCTACGTTCAGATTACTCTGGAAGATGGTAAGCAGTTCTGGGGTGCCGGTAAGAGTACCAACGTTGGACGCGCCGGTATTGATGCAGTTGTGAGCGCCTTAAATCAGATATAATACTGTTTTTTAGGGGAGGTGATATCCTCTGCTCGAAAGGGATGTTTTCCCTCCTCTAAAAAACTTCTATTTCTTCGCTCGAAATATAAAGTTTCCAGCTTTAGTGTCAGTTATTATTCTCTTGTGTTTGCGAAAAGTATGCTTTACAATATTTATTATGGTAAGTAATACTTTGATTAAGAAAATCCCTGTTGCAGTATGCTTTGTTTTTTTTGCATCTATTTGTTTTGCGCAGGAAGTGAAGGGTGGTGTACTCACTATTAAAAAAGGTTGCAGAAGCATTGAAGAAAATGCCTATGCCGAAAGAAAAGACATTAAGAAAGTAATCTGTCCTTCAAGCCTAGAAAAGATTGGTCCTTCGGCCTTTAAGAACTGTACTTCCCTTGCTTCCGTCTCATTCAATCAGGGGCTAAAAGAAATAGGCTATGAGGCTTTTGCAGGCTGTTCATCCCTCTCTTCCGTTTCTTTGCCCGACAGCGTGGACACAATTCTTGGCAGGGCATTTGCCGACACTGGAATAAGCAGAACTTCTCTTCCTTCTTCCATACAATTTGTTGACGCAAATTCTTTTCCAAACAAAATCGTTCCCTACGACAGAATAAATGGCGAGGAACTTAAGCCAATAGACATTGATTTTACCCTCCCCAGCCACAGTATGCCTCAGGACAAATACATTGTAAAAAAAGAAGAGGCCCGCGTTGTAAACATAGACATGTACGGCGGCGTTTATGTGAATCCACTTGCGGGCAACAAGGGGAATGACGGTTACGGCTATGTTGATTTTACCCTTCCCGTCTGGGACAGGGACTACCAGTACATTATAGAAATTCTCGCTTCTGGGGCTTCAAACTATGAGATTGGAGAAGCGCCTTCCGGTGCAAAGTTTATCCGAGCCACAGTGGGGCCTGTTCCTGTGGAAAAGACATATTCTGTAACCATGCGTTTTAAGCTCATGCAGATTCCCCTTGAGTACACAAAATTCCTTTCTGACAAATTTCCTGCCCGGTATGAGGAATACGAAAAGTTCATGCTGCTCCCTTCCGCAACTGCAGGCGGCTGCTGGCCAAACCACCCCTACTTTCAGGATCTGGCAGCTGAGTTTATGGAAAAATCAAAGGCACCGCCTGAGCTTGCAAAGAGAGCCTTCATCTACCCCTGGCATCATCTTTACTTTGACGAAAGCTGTCTGCCCAAAACTCCTGCGCTTGCTCTTGCGATCGGTCTTGGTGACTGTACGGAATTCTCAGGCCTCTTCATTACAGTCTGCCGTGCCTGCAATATTCCAGCAAGACAAATTTCTGTTTCAACCTTCAGGGGAAAGAGTCCCCTCACAGTTACAAGAACCAATCACAGTCTCTCCGAAGTTTACATGGATCCTGTGGGCTGGTTTGCAGTAGACTCCAATCTTGGCGGAGGAAGCCTTGTGGGTAAGCACCGCTTCGGATACATTCCTCCCCTGCAGATTTTCTTCAGACCGGAAGATTTTAACTATTCCTATTACCCCACACTCAATCCTTCTGATGGAAGCAAACTTTCTGCTGCTGTAGTCACACCCATTAAAGCAAGTCTTGCAGATACGGGAGATGCAAAAGAAATACAGGGGCGCAACAAGAGAAAAACAAATGCCTCTCTTGTAAAGAACAAGGGAAGGGGACGTGTTCCTGCTGTTGAGCGTTACACAAAAAAAGAAGTACTTGAGAATCTTTATGCCAATGCCTACAGGCCGAAGGACATGAGGGACATTGAGATTGGAATAAACAGGCTCTCCCCTTACGAAAAACGATTTGGCATCATGAAAGAATATGGAGAGAGGGACTGGATTACCGCAATGGAATATCCTGTTGAATATGATGTAAAGCTCACTCAGGAAGAGATGGATATAGACAGTGAGTTTGCCCTAGCCATAGAATTTGAGAGAGATAAGGAGAGAACTATCCAGAGTCAGGCTCAGAAAAAAAATCAAGCAAAGGGTGAGCCTCCAAAAGAAGGACTTATAGATGGTGTCCTTTACATAAAAGACGGAAAGAAAGAAATTTTTGAGCAGGAGTTTTTCCGAAAGAGCAACGTGAAGAAACTCGTCATCCCAGCCAGCGTAAGAAAAATTGATGCAAAGGCCTTTTACTTCTGCAACAATCTTACGGAAGTTGAAATACCTTCATCAGTGGAAGTGATTGAGGCATCTGCCTTTGAAAACTGTGTATCCCTCAAGAAAGTAATTTTTCATGAAGGACTTAAGGTTATTGGAGACAGTGCGTTCAAAAATACAGCTGTGACCGAGCTTGTAATTCCTTCCAGCGTAACCAGTGTTGGTAACGATGTTTTTGCAATATGCACCAAACTCACATCAATCAGTGTGAAAAAAGGTTCTAAGGCAGAAGAAGCATTTAGAGGTGACAAAAGAATAACTGTCAGATAAGCTGGAGGCTAACTACTATATTTTGTGTCAACGGTCATCGAGAACCTCAATGACCGTAGCATTCTTCTTTTAAGTGAAAATCAATCCAGGCTTCTTACAAGGCGGACTACATCTGCGCAGATATCAGGTCCAGTGAAGCCGCGACCGCGCTGGTTTCTGCTTGAAGTTCCGCTTCTTCCGGAAACACAGTTCCATGTCAGTACCATAGGGTTCAGAATGTAGCCGTCTTCGTCTACTGTTCCAAAAAGAGCTTCTTGTTCAGCAGCAACATCGTACATGGTGTTGGAGCAAAGTTTGTCCATTACATACTCAAATGACTGAGGGCCATTGTCTCCTGAATAGGGGTCTTTGCCTGAGTGGTCGTAATACCAGAAATAGTCGTCATCATCAGGAAGCCACTTGTATGGCCATACATCCGTGAACATATCTACAATTTTAAGTGAATTTTCATTTCCGTAATTCTCTGTTCTTGTTCGCTCTACAGTCCACTCGCTTCCAGACGGATCTCCGCCGCGTGCTGCAAATTCCCATTCTGCATCGGTCGGAATGCGGAAACCTTTCTTTGAATAATCCGGGAGACACTGAGCTAATTCTCCAATATTTGTTCCAAAATCAATTTCTTCTGTCTGTAAAATTTTTCCTTCTTCTTTTGCGATGAACATACTGAGAATATTCTCTCTTGGAATTTCAAGTTTTTCACACACAGTCTGAATCTGTTCTTCTGTAACTTCACTTGAAATGCCTTTACTATGGGGACGCACCACAGGTTCTACATTGACAACCTTATAGGCACAGTCTTCTTCGCTCATAAGAAGTTTTGTAAGGGCATTTGCAATATAAGCCCCCATTGTTGCGCTCATGTAAACATAATCGTTTTCATATTCCTCTTCGGTTTCGTAATAGGGAAGATAGTGGCACACAAGGTACTCGCCGTCAAGATTCTCGACAGCTATATTTTCCCCTGTCATCCTGGTGGTTCTTTCCTTTACTGTCATTATGTAACGTCTTCTGTTCAGGTAGAGGTCTGCAGGATAATTATCAATACATTCACCAAGAAGTTTTTTTGCAAGCCCGACTGTTATAGGATATTTCATCATCTCAAATGAAGAAAGTTTTACCTTGCGTCCTACAGGGAATGCACTGTCATTTTCAAGTGTCATTATGACACCAGCACTGTTTGGATGAGGTGTTTCTGCAACAGGGAAGTTTCCGTCAATTGCTGCAACAGTGCCCTTGGGAATAACTGTGACAAAACCAGTTTTTTCGATTCTCTCGCCATTGAGTGTTATTACACCGGTTTCGTCAATGCTTGCCGTTGCTTCCATCTTTACTTTTACTTCATCAACCAGGCCGTTTTCTGAATGGTAGATTTTATACCAGTCGGAAGGATTGCTTCGTTCTGTGCCGTGTGACTCTTCGATCATGTAAGAACACCTCAGGTTTCCACGGTCAAAGACATAGCTTTCGCCTTTGTTATAATAGTTTTCGCTTGTGATTTTTTCTATTTGAGAATAATACTTTCCTCCCATTTCATATGCAAACTCATATTCCTTTCCTAATATAAGCTCTGATGATAATGGTAATATGTATATGTTTGTTTTTAATGAAGGATCAATTAGAAAACAATTGTACCATGTGTCCAGATGTGTAAGCGTGAATTCAAGAATCTCCTTTCCGTCAATGCCGGCTTTTTCCAGTTCCGCGTCAAGTCTTGGAAGGGTGACAAATTCATTTCTTGTAAGTGCCGGAGTAATAAGCTGTGCTTCCTCTGCAGTAAAATTTCTGTTGCTTTCTACAACAGGAAAATGCGATGTGATGAAATAGCAGGGATCTGTGTCAAACCATTTATCATCTACTGTTTCGCCTGAAGCCCATGTAACGTCAACAAGGAAATTTTCATCTCCATCTGAGGGCTTTATCAGGTTCCATGCGTGATTGTCATCAAAAAAGTTTGCCTGCATTTGTAATTTTGCTGACGAATACCTTCCTTTATTTCCACATCCATAGATTATTTTTGTTTCGATTCCTTGTGCCTCACACATATCTTCCATCAGTCGGGAAAAACCAAGACATACAGCCTTTCTCTGTGTAAAAGCACCTGTGGATTTAAAGCGGGCATCATCATGTGATTCATAATCATACATGACGTTCTTTGCAATCCAATAGTAAAATGCGCGTACGTTTTCTTTTTGTGTTCTTGCACCGGATGCACTTACAATCATTGCCGCCGCATCAGAAATGCTTGTATCAGTAGGGATGGTCAGGTTTTCCATTGCCCTGTCTATTGAGGAATAATCAGGTTTTTCTGCGGGCTGAACAGTTGACTTGAAGGTAATGCCGTTGCCGTTTGCTTTTGTTCCCGCTTCAATATTACGTCGTCCGCTTGTATAGGTTGAAGGAGTCTTCTCGGTTTTTTCACTCGGGGTAAGGTTTGTATCTTCTTCAGAACCCTCTGGGCCGCTGGGATTTGTGTCTGTCCCGTCTGAAAGGGAAGCGACTGTTTCCACTGCCTGTGAGAATTCATTTTGTGTTGAAACTGTAAACTCAACTTGTGCAGGGGAAGAGGAAGATGCACTTGTTCCGCTTAAGTCAACGCTGGTCTTGTAATACTTTGTACTGGTCGTTGGAAAATAAAGGTTCAGGGCTTTTGAGTTTTTGTTGTAGACAAAATATCCGTTGTAGGAAAATGCAGTTCTTGCGTTTGAAGAAGTTTGTGACACTTCTATTTCTGCCGTACAGGTGCCGCTTTTTGCAAACAGTGTTACTGTTGCAGGATATTCTTCCAGAAGTCCTGTGATTGTTTTGTTCTCAGTAAGTCCGCTGTTTGTGATGTTTACCAGCTGATTTGTCTTTGGCTGACCGAAAAGTCCTTCACATGAAGTAAGGTTTAAGATAAGCAGGATAGAAAGGAATGCCTCTGTCAGGCCATACAAAATTTTGGGGGGTAAATGTTTCATAAGTTTCCTCCGAAAAAAACTGTCTCTACTAATTCTAAAGCCTTTTTTTTGAAAATGCAAGGTTAAGGAAATAAATGTGGCTTGTGAAAAAAAATGTCTTTCTTGTAAAGAATAAGGGGAGAGGTGCGTTTCTGCTGCTAAGCGGTAGGCTGACAACTGTATTTTGTGTCAATGGTCATCGAGGACCTCAGTGACCATTGACATTCTACTTATTGTTTTACCAGTGACCGGAAGCTCCTCCGCCTCCGAAGCCGCCGCCACCTCCGTGGAAACCGCCTCCACCTCCGAAACTGGAATGGCTGTGGAAAGAAGAGGGTGTGTAATGAACTCCGCCTGTTGTAAATCCGCCTTTTTTTGCACGCAGGATTGCATGAACAATTGCGTAGATGTAAAGGCAGCAGAAAAGTCCGATAAAAATAATTACCGGTAAGGGAAGGCTTTCTGAACTTGAGTTAGAACGAACGGAAGAAGAAACAAGAGATTCATCGCTGGTGATGATTCCTGCCATGTTTTCTACCGCAAGAATAATTCCCTCTCCGTATTTTCCTGCCTGGAACTTTGGAACGATTACATTTCTTATGATGCGGGAACATTTTGCATCAGTAAGGGTTCCTTCTGTTCCATAACCTGTCTCAATGCGAACTCCGTGTTCTGCCATTGCAACCGTAAGCAGGGCTCCGTTATCTACCCCTTTCTGACCTAACTGCCATTTTTCTGCATGCTTTAGCGAATACTCTTCAATGCTTTTTCCATTCAGGCTGTTTACTGTAAGAACTGCAATCTGGGCACCGCTTGTAGAACTTAAGTTCATAAGAAAGGAATTAAGCTGGGCATATTCACTGTCGCTTAGAACACGGGCAGTGTCCATTACAGGACCTGTGAGAATGTAAAGTCCCTTGCCGTCTATGCTGTAGGTCTGCGGGCGGACAGCACTTTCTGCAGAAAAAGAATCTGCTTGTGTAAGGGGAACATAATCTTCTTCTGAAGAAAGGTTTGTCTGGGAAATGTTCTCTGGTTCCAGGGAATCTTTTCTTTCCTTAAGGCTTTCGCGAATTCCCATAACGGGAATACCTATCATCATGGCAAGCATTATGATAAGCGGAAAGAGTGGCTGTTTGTTTTTGCTTTTTTCTACGCCCACTTTTCATCCTCCAGAATAACAAGACCGTCGCAGAGTTCATTTTTTCGCGGACCCTGAGAGGGGAAATTTTCTGCAAGAAGTTCGCCGCATTTTTGGATTGCATCAAGACAGGCTTCCTTTACATTTCCTTTTGCCATGTTTTCTGCAATTCCGTCTGCAATAAGGTTCCACATGTCATGGGAAATTTTATTGCTGATTCCTTCGTCTGCAAGAATCCTTACCTGACGTTCAAGGCATGAAAAGTAAATTAAAATTCCTGAGTGTCCGCTGGTACAGTAAACTCCGCTTTCTGCAAAGTGTCTCATTGCCCTTCTTGTAACTGCAGCTCTTTTTGCACCGCTTGGAATGACAAGGGAGTCAATTGCGGGAATGTTGTAGAGCAGGTAAAAGACTAGAATCATGAGTGAAGCGGCAAGAATGAAAAATGCAACAAGATACCATGAAGAGTTGCCCCAGAAAAGACTTTTAAGCCAGGTGTCAATCTGGTCTGCAAGAGGTAAAAGGCATAAAAGAAAAACCATGCTTGTTACGGAAGCCGTTAAAAGTTCCCAGAAGGCATAGCTTGAACTTTCTGCCGACATGGCAAGTGCAATTTCTCCGCTTGTTTTTTCTTCTGCCCTCACAACTGCTTCTTTGATTTCGTCAAAGTCTTCTTGTGAGAGCTTTAGTTTTTTTATGAGCGATGAATATTTCATGGGCGCTTTGTTTTAGTTTGAAAAGTTTACTACAGGTGCGCTGTAGTTTTCCTGGGCTGTCTTAAAGTACTGCTTGGCTTTAAAACCAAAAATGTTTGCAATAAGAACTGTTGGGAAAACCTGACGTTTTTTGTTGTAGGCCTGTGCTTTTTCGTTGTAGCGGGTGCGCTCTGTTGAAATGCGGTTCTCTGTTCCTTCAAGCTGACTCTGAAGTTCAAGGAAGTTTTCATTTGCTTTAAGTTCAGGATAGTTTTCCTGAAGGGCAAGAAGTCTTCCAAGTCCTGCAGAAAGTTTGTTCTGGCTTTCTACAAAGGCATTAAAGGCTTCTTCATCTTCTGTGATTGAACTGTCAACTGTCATGTTTCCGCCAAGACCCTTGCGGGCTTCTGCAACTGCGGTAAAGACAGAACTTTCGTGAGCGGCATAACCCTGAACTGTTGCAACAAGGTTTGGAATAAGATCTGCACGCCTCTGATACTGGTTTTCAACGTTTGCCCACTGTGCATCTACGTCTTCCCTTCCGCCTACAAGTCCGTTGTAAGCACTGATTAAATAAATAACCAAAACTGCAATCGCTGCAAGTCCGATAATAGATCCTCTTTTCATCTTTTACTCCTTAAGAATAGATGTTTTATTTCTAATATAAAAAAAGACTACACCATTTGTTTTATTTTTTCAACTCTGAGTAGAGCAGCTTCTCTGAGTATTACAGGTTAAAGTCATTTACCAGAGGCAAAAGTTTTTTGACGTTTTCCTTTGCATGGACAATTCTTCTGGCATTTAAGGAACCTTCTTCATGAGGCTGCTTATTAAGAATGTAAAGATAGCGCACCATGCCAAGAAGTTTTATTTTGTTCAGTTTGCTTTCTCTTTCTTTTGCATCTGCTTCGTCAAGATAAAGTTCTGCAACCGTGTCCCAGATGTAATTTGCAGTCTCTTCTTTTATGCCAAGAAATTCCAGAGAGTTACCCGGGTAATCTTCTCCAAATGCAATGTAGGTAACATAGATTGCCTGAAGGTCAAAGATGGGCTGCCCCTTACTGAGTGTGTCCATGTCAATCAGCATGGGTTCTCCGTTTGTGAGCATTACGTTCTTCATCTGAAAATCCCCGTGAACCACATGATTGTCGTCAGGCAGGGCAGTAATCATTTTTGTAAGTTTGTCTGCTTCTTCCTGTGTAAGATCGGGCTGAATTATGTCCATGTATTTTATAAACACATCTCTTGTGTAGATAAGGTTTTCCGGATCCATCTCGGTGCTGTGAACAAGTTTAAGAAAATCAACATATTCCTTAAGGGTTTTGTACATGGCATCCCTGTTGTTTTCTTTTTCTTCTTCTATAATTATTTCATTAAAAGTTTTTGCCTTTAACAGTTCAAAGACTGAACCGTATTTGTCTCCAACCTTTACTATGTCGTAGGAAATGGCAGTTGGAATTCCCTTTACAAAAGCCATCTTTGCCATTGCCTTTTCATTTTCAATCATGTGCATGGCTTCTGAGGAATTGTA
>JAEEKM010000119.1 GCA_016282455.1 Treponema sp.
GAAGAAGATGCAAAAGTAAAAGGCTTTGTAAATGTCGCTGGTATCTGTTCTCCAGGCCTCACCTCCGCTCCCGCAATCGGAGAAGAAGTAGTTGAGATTCTAAAAAAAGCAGGACTTAAGGCAGAAGCCAACAAAAACTTTATCGAAGAAAGGGAAGGCATACCCGCCTTTAAGAGCCAGAGTAATGAAAAGAAACTCGAGCTCATCAAAAAAGATCCCCGCTACGGACAGATTATCTGCCGCTGTGAAATGATTACGGAAGGTGAAATTGTAGCAAGCATAAAATGTCCGCTTGGTGCAGTAGACCTGGACGGCGTAAAACGAAGAACCCGTGCAGGAATGGGCCGTTGTCAGGCAGGTTTCTGTTCACCCCGTGTAACCGAAATCTTAAGCCGTGAACTCGGCATTCCCATGGTCTGCGTAACAAAACGCGGCGGAACAAGCTACATCCTGGACAGCAAGACTCGTGCAACTGTAAACGATGTGGCATCATCCTCAGAAAAAACGGAGGCTTCTAAATGAGTGCTTCAGAAAAAATCTACGATTTAATAGTTGTAGGCGGTGGACCTGCAGGACTTGCAGCTGCAATTGCGGCAAAAGAGAACGGCCTTAAAGAAGTGCTTGTTCTGGAAAGAGACAACCGTGCAGGCGGAATCTTACTCCAGTGCATTCACAACGGTTTCGGTCTCCATCACTTTGGAGAAGAACTTACCGGTCCTGAGTATGCAAGCCGCTTTGTAAAACAGGCCGATGAACTTGGCGTAGAAACAAAAGTGAATACAATGGTACTTGAAATTCACAATGGAAATGCCACAGGTTCAAAAGTTCATGAAGTAGTAGCAATCAACTCTACAGACGGACTCATGTGCCTCAAAACCTACTCCGTTGCCCTTGCCATGGGTTGTCGTGAAAGAACCCGCGGTGCCCTTGTCATTCCCGGAACACGCCCTGCCGGAATATTTACTGCAGGAAGTGCCCAGCGCTTTGTAAACATAGACGGCTACCTTCCCGGAAAAAAAGTAGTCATCTTAGGCTCTGGAGACATAGGCCTTATCATGGCAAGACGACTCACCCTCGAAGGTGCAGAAGTAAAACTGGTCTGCGAAATCATGAACTGCTCTGCCGGTCTTGCAAGAAACATGACCCAGTGTCTCTACAACTTTGACATTCCGCTAAAACTCTCCACAACAATCGTACAGATTCACGGAACAGACAGAGTAACAGGCGTTACCATTGCCAAAGTAGATGACCACCGCCAGCCCATAGCAGGAACCGAAGAATACATTGAATGCGACACCGTACTCTTAAGCGTAGGACTCATTCCAGAAAACGAAGTGAGCATTGCGGCAGGAGTTGCAATGGACTCAATCACCAGCGGCCCCACCGTAAACCAGAACATGGAAACTTCGCTCCCGGGAATCTTTGCCTGCGGAAACAGCGTACACGTTCACGACCTTGTAGACTACGTAACGGAAGAAAGTTTACTTGCAGGAAAGTGCGCCGCAGATTATGTAAAGGGAATTAAAGAAGGAAAAACAGAAGAAGAAAACACAACCATTCTCACTGTCACTCCCGGAAACCGCGTAAGGTACACAGTTCCCCAGCATGTAGACCTTACTGCCACCGCCCCTGCAAACCCAGACGACGACACTGTAATGCTCATGTTCCGTGCAACAGACGTCTACCACAGCGTAACCGTAGGCGTGTACTCAGGAAACACACTCATTGCCCAGCAGAAAAAACGGGTAGTGCGGCCTGGAGAAATGCAGACTATAAACCTGAAGGCAAAAGACATGGCAAAACTCAGGGAAACCAGACAGCCTGTCACCGTTTCAATCGAATTACCGGAGGACTCAATTGACTGATACAGAAAACAAAGAAGCACAGACAAAGCACCTCACCTGCATCATCTGCCCAATGGGATGCTCACTCGAAGTAACCCTGCCGGAAGGCTACACGCAGGAAAATGCACGCACAGTTGACCCTTCACTTTTCAAAGTAAGCGGAAACACCTGCAAGCGCGGGGACGAGTATGCAAGAAAAGAACTCACCACTCCCGAAAGAACCTTAACCTGTACAGTTGCCGTGAGC
The DNA here is from genome assembly GCA_016282455.1 of Treponema sp. Classification (GTDB taxonomy): domain Bacteria; phylum Spirochaetota; class Spirochaetia; order Treponematales; family Treponemataceae; genus Treponema_D. The sequence continues at coordinate 2,092 of JAEEKM010000119.1, forward strand.
GGAGGAAAAAGGCCTCTTGTAACTGCAAAAACCGCAGGCGAAGTTCCCAAGGAAAAACTGCTTGACTGCATGCAGGCCGTACGCCGCCTCACCGTAAAAGCCCCTGTTCATGCAAAAGATGTTCTTGTAAAAGACCTTCTCCACACCGGAATAGATTTAATCGCCTGTGAAGATGTTTCTGCCTGAGGACGAAACTTTTCTAAACGAGTAATTATTCTTAAGCTGCAACCGTGGTAAAGCCCCCTTGCCTTACGGGCTTTCCAGGGTTCCGGCTTTCGCCTCCATTCTTTTGGGGCTGTCTAAAAAAGTAAATAATACGGTGGTTGAGGTTCTCGAAACCACCCTGTTTTGTGTTAACGGTCATTTCGACAGGCTCAATGACCGAATGTGCTGGGCTCAATGACCGTATGCGCGGCTTATAGGACAGCCCCCAAAGAACGGCTCCGCCGCCCTTCCAATCCCGCGTAGGTTTTTATATTTTTTTGTTTTTAATTGTATTTTTTCTAAAGGCACTTTATAATAGAAATAAGAGGTGTTTATTTGAGTAAGGAAAAACTAATCAAGAAATTTCCAGTTAGCCTTTTCTTAAAATATCAGATGATTTTTCTCCTGCCCATTGCGGCAAGCTGGACTTACACAGTCATTACAGGTCTTGTTCCCTTTGAAAAAACTATTGCAGCCTTTACCTGTCCTATCGGATTCCCTTCCTTAGGTGCTATTGTAGGTATTACTCTCTTCTGGTACTTTTTCTGCCGTGCAAAAATTCTCTCCTATGATGGAAGTGAAGCATCTGTCGTTCATACGAATAAGTGGATAAAACGCTTTGAAGTCTTTACACTTGTTCTCGGCGTATTTAACGGTCCCCTTGCAGGATTTGTAGTTATCATCACTACCTGGTATACGGGGCACAGAACACCCATCCTTCCGGAAGTAATTCTCTGTTCTGGCTCCTCCTGTCTTTTCTGCCTTGCCATCTACTGTATTTTTTCAGAACATTTTGAAAGGTTCATGAAAGATGTAGAACTCAGAAAAGAATACAAGAGCATGCCGCTTTTGTTAAAGTGCTGTTTATTCCCTGCCATAAGCGTATTGGGAATTGCCTTTTACATGATGGTACCCTCTTTATGTCAGAGAGTGGGAATTGAATTTTCAACTACAAAAACTTTTCTTCTCATAATCTCCTTCGCCATCATCGGATTTTTCACAACCATTTATGCCATGTACTGTCTTCTCGGGGGCACTGTAAAAAACATAAAGGCACTCTCTGTTTTTACAGGAAAACTTGCCCGCAAAGACTATACCGAAAAAGATTTCTCCGTAGAAACAAGGGATGAATTCGGTCTTCTTATGATGGACATGAATTCCTTTTTTTCAGAAACCAAGCATCTTCTCCGGGACATTATTAAAAGCACGGAAGTTTCCCTTAACACAGCCACTGAGTTCTCCCAAAAAATGCAGGTTACTTCCCGCACTGTAGACAACATCAAGGAAAGCGTCATTAACGTAAATGACCGGGTGCAGAACCAGTCCAGCGGTGTAGAAAAATCTACGGAAGCGGTTCGCAACATGATTTCAAATCTTGATGAACTAAAAGAAAAAATCTCCACGCAGGTAGACGGAGTTTCAAATTCTTCCGCTGCGGTAGAAGAGATGGTTTCCAACATTCACTCAGTTTCAGAAATCCTTGCCAAAAACTCCAATAACGTTAATCTCCTTGAAAAGCAGAGCCAAATCGGTCTTGAAAAAATAAAACTTGCTTCAGAACTTTCCACAGAAATTCAGGAAGAATCGGCAGGACTCATGGAAGCCTCTGCAATCATTCAGAGTATTGCAAGCCAGACAAATCTTCTTGCCATGAATGCGGCAATCGAAGCGGCTCATGCAGGCGAAGCGGGTAAAGGCTTTTCTGTTGTGGCAGATGAAATCAGAAAACTTGCAACCCAGTCCAACCAGCAGGGAAAGAAAATATCAGGAGACTTAAAGCAGCTTCAAAAAAGCATCATCCAGGTGGTAGAAAATACAAACGAAGTTAAGTCTCAGTTTGACATCATCTTTAATCTTACGGAGACTGTAAAAAATCAGGAAACAGTCATTAAAAATGCCATGGACGAACAGACCCAGGGTAGTGCACAGGTGCTGCAGGCCATGACAAACATTAAGGATTCCACCGATGTGGTAAAAATGAACTCCGATGCAATCTTTGCAGAAGGTCAGAGAATTTCCACAGAAATGGTAAACCTCAAGGAAGAAACCGGAGAAATTGGAAGTGCCATGTCTCTTGTTTCAAACGGAACGGATGAAATTACTTCCGCCATGGAAAGCATTGATTCAAGCAGTAAAGAAAATCAGATGAACCTTGATGAGCTGAAAAAAGAAGTGGCATGTTTTAAACTTCCGGAACAGGAAGGCTGAGCCATTTTAACCCACTTTTACAAGACAAAATGACATTTTGACACACATTCGTGCCCTAAAAGTGCGGATGTGTTTTTTTTACCCAAAATACTAATGGAAAATCAAGTCTTTCAAAAGTTGGCACGGCATTTGCTCCAGTATAAGTGTAAGCAAATAAATATTTTGGAGGACACTTATGATGAACGACCTTATTTTTATGAACGATGTAATGAACGGACTTTTGGGAAGCGGCAGCTGTGCAAGATACAGCCAGTCTCTGCCAAGTGTAGACGTGAGGGAAACAAAAGATGCCTATGTGCTGGACATGGATCTTCCCGGACTTGACGAAAAGGATGTTGAACTCACCCTTGAAAAAGGAAACCTCACAATTGCTTCTGTAAAGAAAGAGCAGGCAGAAAACAAGACCGCTGAAAAAACTGAGTATCTTATCCGCGAAAGAAAGAACCTCAACTTCAGCCGCCGTTTTGCCCTGCCGGAAAATGTGGACTCAGAAAACGTAAGCGCCGCATTTAAGAACGGAGTGCTCACCGTAACCCTTCCTAAAAAAGCAGAAGAGAAGGCAAGAAAAATAAATATTTCCACTGCCGCATAAAGGTAATTTTACTTAATGCAAAGTCTGCAAGGCCGGAGGTTCATTTACTGGACAGCCGGCTTTTTGCTTTTGCAATAAGTTTACGGGCATATTCTATATCTGTCTGATTTGTTTCTTCCAGAAAATAAGAAGCAAAATCTGCAATGAAGTTTTGCTCATTTTCTGGATCAACAAAAATGTTTATTGTTTTACCTTTTTTTAAAAGACAATTATCAGTGCCGGTTCTTGTTTTGAGGTTAAAACTTCTCCCTTCGCCATAGCAGGTAAGATTTACCGGGTAGAGCCCGTTTATCATAACAGAAGTGTTTACGCTTACTTCTGTTATTACGCACTGGATTTTTCTTCCTGTAAAAATCAGGTTTTCTTTTTTAATTTTCTTTTGTGTTGTAATAAGGAGAATGTTTCCTAAAAGCAGCCAGAAAAGACTAAAGCTTCCCCATATCAAATAACCTGTCCAGCTGAGTGCATTGCCTGCTACGAGCATTCCGTCGTTTTCAACATGTATAATAAAGCCCAGTGAAGCAAATAGAATTCCTGCTGCAAAAAAAACAATGAATGAAAAAGCGGCAAAAATCACCTGTCCGAATGATATAGGAGATTCTGGTTTTTCTGGGGCTATATGCAGGGTAATTGGGCCGCCTATTGTCGGGTATGCGGAACTTTGTGAAGGAAGCTCAGCCTTGTATTCTTTACCCTCAAATTTGTATTTTACAATGGAAGAAAACTCATACTTACCGGTAATTATGGAAACAAGACGTCCTGTAGTTTTTTCAGACTTAAGAGCACGAATAAATGTCGGAAGACTCCAAAATAAAAAGATCAGCGGGAAAAATGGCAGGAAAAATGACAGTATTGTAAGAATTATGCAGACTGTAAGATGATTTTTTGTTATTGCTTTAGCAGGATTTTTTCTATAAACAAGAAGAGGAATTTCTGTTCCATTAGCTTTTCCATAAGAGGAAGCAAAGTCCATTGCTTTCTGGTAAATTTTTCCTTCATGACAATATTCAACAATATACCAGGTTTTTCTTTTTGAATTTCTAGTAGTCACCGTCAGTGGCGTAAAAGAAGATATTTCACCTGTGAGCTTTACGGCTTTTCTTGCCTGAATAAATGTAGGAAGTGTCAGGGCTGTTATTATTCCTATGGTGATTGCTCCTGAGTAGATGCTTATAACTTTAGTCAGTTGTCCGTGAGTTATCTGTATAAAGCCAAGTTGAATCATGAATAAAAAAATCAGGGGCAACCCGAGCAGAACACCTGCAGTAATGCAGCCGATTGCGTTTGTGTAGGGATTATTTTTTCCTACAGTAATACTGTAACTCGCATTTGCAATTTCCATAAACAGAGATCCCCTTTTTATATGATTTACAGTATTATACCACACTTTTTCCAGCCAGTCATTTTTTTGAAGCACTAGGCAAGTAGTAATATATAAAGACCTACAAACTCGTATGATAGAAAAATTGCAGGGATGCAATTTTTTTATCAGTGTACAAAACCCAAAAAATCGGGTATAATATGGAAGTTCTGAAAAATCAGAGAGGATAGGTTTGTATAGCAGGAAGATAGAGGACTGTCCTGAAAAGTTTGTTCACAACGGAAAGATTGTGTTCGGTACTTTTAAGGGGCATCCCAAGCGCCTTGACATTCGCGGTGTGGCAGGACCATACGGTGTAGTGCCGCTTCCCACGTTCATTACCAACCTGCGCATAAAAAGCAGGCTTTCGTTTTTTTTCTCAGTGGGCGAATACATTGGCAATATAGAATTCTTTGACGCAAAAGTTTTTGGCATGGCAGAAATTTGTTTCTGGAACATGACCACTAAACAGCGTTTTGTTTACCGTTCCGTAATGGGCCCCCGTAAAAGATTTGTTCCCCATCGTCTTGAATATGCAAGTACTGCCTGTTACAAAAAAAGCAGATACATCCGCATCTCATGGGACAGAAGCCGCAACAAGTTAAGCGTTATCTTTAACCTTAAGGGAGATTCTGTCCGCCCCGGTGCAAATGCCGCTCTTCTTGCAAACTTCGATTCAGAAGATTTTGCTGAATTAACTTCAGTAGTTCCTGCTCCAACCCTCAGAAGATGTTCTGCCGTTTACAATGCAATGCTTCCCCTGCACGGAGCAATTTCTCTTTTGGGAAAAGACGGAAGTCAGAAAACAATGGATGACAAAGACGGTGTATGTTTCTTTGACATGAACCGTTCTTACATGAAGTTCCGTTCTTACGGAGAGTTTGTTACAGGACTCGGAAGTGTAAACGGAAAAAATATTTCCTTCCGCATAAAAAGTACATCCCAGGATGCAGCCCTGCCGGACAAATACAATGAGAATGTTTTGTTTTACGATGGAAAAGCAACGCCTCTTCCTCCGGTAGTTATAACTCATCCTTACGGAATAATGAATCAGTGGGTCATACAGGACACAGAGAACATGATTGACCTGACCTTTACCCCAATTTCTGAAAACCTGAACAAAATAAGTATTCTTGTTTTACGTACCGTCTACCACACAATCTACGGAACTTTTGAAGGAATGGTACGCACCGCTGACGGTGAAAAAATAAACATCAAGTCTCTTGCGGGGCTTTCTGAAAAATATACAATCCGGTTGTAAACAGGAGAAAGAGAGCATGTCTGACGAATACAAAGGAACAGCACGTACACTTGAACCTGGGACTATTGATCAGATTAGAAAAAATCTTGGTCCCCTTGATCCTGAAGAAGCAAATTTACTCAGTAAAAAACTTGGCGGTGAAGTTTTAAGGGAACGTTCGGCAGATCCCTCTCCTTCTTCCATGCCAAGAAGAAGTTCCCGTATTGAACCTGTCATAAAAGCATCAGGCCTTTCTTCGAGGGATGTTGCCTCTTATGGGGGTGGCGGCGGTTCTTCGTATCAGAGTTCGTCATCAAATTCAAATATTAGGGGAGTCGCAGTGAACACACCAAAAAAACGTAAGACAGTAGAAGAACTTCCCGAAGTCACTTCTAAAGATTTAAAACTCATGGACAAACTCATGCGCAGTCCCGAGTATGATATTAAACCCGATTTTGGCGTATTTAATTTTCTCTACCTCATGTCAGCAAAGAACAGGGAAAAAGTTGCACGCGGATATGCAGAGTACACCGTTAAACAGCACATTGACCACATGCAGCTTTTTATCAGTACGATAAAAACTTTCATTCAGCTTTCACCAGATTCCTACAAGGCAAAGATTGCAACAGAAACAGACCTTAAGTTTAAATTCCTCCGCACTGTGGGAATGTGGACAATGCGAGACATTAAGGTTTATGCAATAGATGTAGAAGATGGAGCCGCCGACATGACGGTTGCCCAGATGATTCCTTTTGTACGTTCAGTTTATCACGAGCTCATTACAATCAACTACATCGGTGAACAGCAGATTCCTGCAATGATAAAAGAAGTGTATGGCGATTTGTGTACCTTCCCGGAAGTGAACAAGCAAAAGATGCAGCAGCTTGCAAAAGAAGGCATTACTGAATGGCTTTACATTTACAATTCAATCATTAAGGGAATGTATCCTCTTCTCATGCGAATGTGTTCTGATGAGTATGTGGAGTTCCCCCGTTTCTTTAACGCAAAGATTGCAGACATCTTAAAGTTTGTAAACAGAACCAAATTTGATCTTCTTCTTCCTGAAAAGAAAAAGAAAACTGATGATGCAGAAAAGAAAAAGGCTGAGGAAGAAGAGAAGAAAAAGAAAGATGAAAAACGCCACGTAGCAGGTGTGAAAGATGAACTTGTTACAACAGGACTTCACATTCTTGAACAGTTGTTCCCAATGGCAGGTTTCTCTTCTCTTGAAAAACATCCGGACCTCTATCCTTATTTCCAGCCGCTCTATCGCTTTGAAGACGGATTCAATATGCTGCACCCGGAGAACCCCCTTCAGGTAACGGTTGTTCTCTGCCGCATTCTGGAAGATTTTTTCCAGGGTCTCCGAAACATTGACTTTAATATCAAGGCAGATGAAAAACTTGGCGCAATCAATGATTCCATTGCAGACAGTTTGAATGACTGGGCAAGTTACCGTGAAGATCTGTTTGAGAAAAAACTTGGAGATTATTTGAGAAACTACGTTAACTCAATTTACTCTCAGTCAGATTATCCTTCTACCCAGTATGGTAAGGAAAACCTGAACAACATCTACTGGAGGACAAAGTATTACTTCCTGCCCCTTTACCAGTTCAGCGCACCCATTTTGAAAAAGCCTAATAATGACAGCCGCTATAAACCTATGTATGCGCGCACGGACTATATACGCACTGTCTTTACAGCCCTTGCAAAACGTATTGATGAGAATGCTTCCTCAAAGGGAACTGTTCTTGGTGTGCTTAACCCCTGGAACCGCTACGTGTTTGATTTGCCCAATAATATTTCCAGAAGATTGGATGTACTCCTTGGTGCAAGGGCTGATGATGATGTGACCCGTGCAACAAATGCTAACCTTATCAAATACACTCTCTGCATAATCTCTGTGCTTGACTGGTGGGTTAACAATTCTTCAAGCCCCGCTTACACAA
>JAEEKM010000009.1 GCA_016282455.1 Treponema sp.
AATTTTCCAACCATCTGTGGAAGTCCCCAGGTTCCCAAAGAGGTGAGGAGAACTACTACAAGTAAATCAAGCGGGTCAGGACCGAAGAAGGAAACATAGGCTCCGTTCATTACAGGAGAGGGTACCTGTGACATTGCGGAAAGACTTGCCATGAAGCCTCCGTTTTTAGAAAGCACTGCAAGTATTACAGCAACAATACCGAAAAGCATTACAAGACCCTGAATAAAATCGTTTACGGCAGTTGCCATGTAGCCGCCTACGATTACATAAACTGCAGTGAGCACTGCCATGACGATAACACAGACAGCGTAGTCTACGTTAAAGGCCATGCGGAAGAGACGGGAGAGTCCGTTAAAGAGGGATGCAGTATATGGAATGAGGAAGAGGAAGGTGATTGCACTTGAAGCAACCTTAAGGCCGTTTGACTCATACCTCTGTCCAAAATATTCGGGCATGGTTTTTGAACCCAAGTGCTGGGTCATGATTCTGGTGCGGCGGCCGAGAATTACCCATGCCATAAGGGAACCGATAAATGCGTTACCCAGACCAATCCAGGTGGAGGCAACACCAAACTTCCAGCCGAACTGTCCTGCGTAACCTACAAAGATTACTGCACTGAAGTAAGAAGTTCCGTAAGCAAAGGCAGTGAGCCAGGGACCAACGGTTCTTCCGCCAAGTACGTAACCGCTCACGTTTTTACCTGCACTGCGGCAGAGAAGTCCCACCACGATAAAGACCGCGAAGAAGACAACCAGTAAAGAAATTTTAATAAACATATACACTCCTGTTTATGTAATTTATATTTTCAGCACTCTGAGTAAACACCTGTCACATCGAGCTAACACCTGTCACATCGAGCGTAGTCGAGATGTCTACATCTGTTTACTAGTGCAACAGATATAGATTTCTCCACTCCGCTTACGCTCCGGTCGAAATGAGGAGAAACCTATCGTTTTCTCTACGAGTTTCCGCAAAGCGCAAACTCGCAGTAATATGGAAAAAACAGATATAGATTTCTCCACTCCGCTTGCGCTCCGGTCGAAATGACAAAGTGTCATAAGTCCACCTTTTCAAACTTGCGGACTGCTATCGGGAAGGAGGCGAAAAAGCCTGCAAGCCAGACGGCAAGACCTATGCCCAGAAGAGGCAGCTGTTTTAAAAGCATTCCCTTTTCAAGCGAAGTAATAAATTTTCCTGCTTCTGTTCCCTGCCAGACCGGAACTTCTGCAAGACCAAAAAGAGTCATGTAAATAGTAAAGACAATCAGAAACTCCAGTATGTATTTACTCACCGCCTTTCTGAAACAGAGGGACAGCATGACAAAGTTTGTAACGCCAGAAATGAAAAGGACAATCCCGTAGAAGGCAACGCTTGCATTTATTCCCTGGCTGGGATTTACTCCGCCTGTAATATAGTTTGTAAGAAGAGCGGGCGGAATGGAAAAAAGAAGGGAAGAAAATTCATAAAGCGCAATGAAAAGAAAACGTGCCTTAACAACATCTTTTTTCTTAATTGGTAGAGTTGCAGTAAAAAGAAAATCGTTGTTGTTGGAAGAGTTAATAAAAATCATCAGCGCACCCATTGTGCAGTAAAAGAAGGCAATGTAGCGGGGGTAGTTTGGAATGAGCATGCTGATAATGGAAAAAAAATAAAAGACTACTGCCTGCGGACCCATTGAAAGTTTTAGTTCTTTGTAAAGAAGATTTTTCATTCTAACTTTTCCTTTCCAGATGAACAATGATGTCTTCAAGACTTGCTTCCTTTACGGTAAAAGCGTTCAGACTTTCTGCAAAAGATTTTTCTGCCAGTGCCTCAAACTCCCCTTTGTGGATTTTAAAACCGTAAAGTTTTTCTTCCATTTCTTTTGTCGTGAGGGAGGCATCTCCTTTTACAAGTGCCCAGGACTTTAATAAATTTTCTTTTGTTCCCGAATAAAATATTTGTCCTTCTTTAATGTAGACAATATGATCTGCACATTTTTCTAAATCGCTTGTAATGTGAGTGGAAAAAAGAATTGAACCTTCTCCGTCTGAAACAAAATCTTCAAAGAGAAGAATGATTTCGTCCCGGGAGGCAGGATCAAGCCCCGAGGTAGGTTCATCAAGAATAAGAGTTTTCGCTCCGTGGGAGAGTGCACAGGCTATGGCATATTTTACCTGCATGCCTGAAGAAAGTTCCCTGTGCTTTTTTGATTCATCAATTTCAAACTGACTGATAAGTTTTTTGTAGGTCTCCTCATTCCAGTCTGAATAAAAAGCTTTAATCACTTTGGTAAGAGTTTTTATTTTTGTATTAGGATAAAAATTTCTGCTGATGGAAAAGCCGATGGAACTTTTTATTTCCTCTTCATTTTTAGCTAGGTCAAAGCCGTTAATAAACACACTGCCCGAAGAAGAATGAACAATGTTCAGCATGGATTTAAGACTTGTGGTTTTACCTGCTCCGTTTCTTCCAATAAAGCCCGTGATGCTTCCCTTTGGAACAGAAAAAGAAACATTGCTCAGCGAAAACTTTTCGTATTCCTTGCAGAGCCCGATCACCTCAATTGCATTTTCCATGATAGACAGAATTATGACGATTTTTTTTACTTTTGAAAAGTGGACGACAAAGAAGCATTTACAAAAAGGGTGTCCTGGTACCAGTCTATTATCATGCTGAATTCTTTGGTTTTGTAGCCTTCACATTCGACGCGGATTTTCATGACCTTGCCGTTTAGGAGACTGTCGCTTTCTACTTCGGAAAGGGGAAGGTATTTTCCGTTTTGCAGGACGGTGAATACTGCCTGTGAAGAAAGGTCTTTTCCACTTTCTGCGTCAAAGGCTTTTACCTCTACCTGAACCGGGCGCTTTACTTTCTGCAGGCTGTCGAAGTTAAGTTCAAGATCCTCATCCTGCACTTTAAAGCTGGACCACATTACATAGGAACCTGCAAGCACCTTTACTCTGTATGAGCCTTTCTTCAGGTAAAGGGGTTTTGTAGAAAGAAGTTTTACATTTTTTTTCGCTGTAGTTTTTGCAGAAGTTTTAAAATCCCTTACGCTGCCTTTTACTTCGGGCAGCGCAGGATCTGTTTCGTCAAAGAAATATGCCTTTACCGGAATGTCTGTTCCGTAGAGGTTGTTCTGTATTCCAGTTACAGGGGTTGTAAGGTTCAGTGTAACTCCACGATACCATGCTTTTAATAGAGTTTTGTGAATGTAGCCTTCGTTCCATGTGTAGTAGCCCGCTGCAAAAAGAAGTGCCGCACTTATTATGCCCGCAGTAATTTTTGCTCCGATATGTCTTCGCTTTTCAAACCGCGGAACTTCGAACTGTTTTTTTGAGATGATGATTTGGGCAAGAGAAATGCGTATTGCATGAGTGTCGTATTCAGAAAGATATTTTTTTACGATGTTGATTACCGCATCAATTGATTTATACCTCTGGTTGGGTTTGGGGCGGAGCATTTTTTTTATCATGCGGCAGATAGATGAAGGAATTGAAGGATCAAGTTTTTTGGGGTTGATGTAGCGCCCGCGTTTTGTGCTTGAACCGAAAGGTTTTGTTCCGGTGAGCATTTCATAAAGCATCACTCCCATGGAATAAATGTCGGCACGGTTATCAACTGAACGGGAATCGGAAATCTGCTCGGGGCTCATGTATGCGGGTGTTCCAAGAGTTACGCCTGTCTGCGTTACGTCTTCTGCAATCCGTGAAACAATTTTATCAGACTGGGTAACGGAAATTTCTTCAATGTCGTCACTTGATGCAATTCCAAAATCTGCAAGCTTAACTTCTGCCCTTCTGCTGATGAGAATGTTTCCCGGCTTAATGTCTCTGTGAACGATTCCACGCGCATGTGCAAACTTAAGTGCGTAACAGGCATCAAGAAAAATCAGCAGGGAAAGTTCTGTGCTGAGCGAAACCTGTTTTTGAATCACCTGAGCAAGAGAAAGTCCGTCTACAAATTCTTCAACTATGTAATGAGAATTTCCTTCAACAAAATAATCAAAGAGATGGACAATGTATGGGCTCTGCATGTCAAGGAGAATCTGTGCCTCACGCTTAAACCTTTCGCGCATGGTGGCATTTCCCCTGATGGTTAGTTTTTTCAAAATTACAAGCCGCTTGAGGGTAGGGTGAACTGCCTTGTAAACAGCTCCCATTCCTCCCTGTGCAACAAGTCCCATTATCTTGTACTTACCGATGAATTCTGTTTCTGCCATTTTATTCTCCCTCTGAAATTATTTAGCCCTACAGACGGATGATGTCTTCTTCGGGATTGAATTTCTTTCCGTTTATTATCGCAACCTGCATCTCTTCCGGATTGTGAATTTGAACAAGAAGCCCCTGCTGCCTTAGTGCATACTTTTCTGCAACAGGTCTGTGCCCCGTAATGAAGAGGGCATTTTTTCTGAACTTTAACGGCAGCAGTTCACTGATTATTTTTTTTACAGACCCTTCTTCTGCCTCTCCGTTAGCAGTCCAGGTGAGAGCGTAACTTACCCTTGATTTTTCTTCGTGGTAATTTATGATTTCTTCGCGGGAATAAAAAACTTCCGGTTCTGCATGGCTTACCACACAGTTTTCAAATGCCGCGCACACAGGAAGACTTTTTTCAAAACAGCTTATTTCGTGCAGGATAAGGTCGTCGTAAAAATTGCGCATGAAGACTGTAACCATCTTTCCTTCGTCACAGAATTTTTTAAAGGGAAGGTTTCCGTATTTTTCTATGTGGTCTTCGTTTAAAATATTTTCATGATTTCCTTTAAGTATGTGAAAGTTTTCTTTGCAGTTTGCTTTTAGGACAAGAAGGATTTCAAGCAGCCTCAGGTTTTCTACCATCTCTTCGTTTAAAAATTCATTCAGAGAATTTCCCCTTTCACATTCCTGGTATGCTTTTTTCCATCTCTCTTTTCCCCGTCTTTCCGAATGGAAGATATCGCCTACGCAGCAGACAAGAATTTCTTTTTTTTCCAGAAGTTCAAGAACAGTTTTTCCCTGAATTTTAAAATCCATGAGTTTAAGAATGAGAGGGATTCTTGCATGAAGGTCAGGAACAACAATTACTGGAATACTGCTGTAATTTTTTGTGAAGTCAAGAAGTCCGCCCGGCTTTCCATTTTTGTCTTTTGGTCTGTAGGACGTAACTTCTTCTTCCATTACTGAACCTGTCTTTTCCAAAAGAGTGAAAAGTTCTTCGTAAGGGGGAAGTTCTTTTGAGGAAGAAAATGCTTCCAGTACAGAAGGAATCTGAGACAAAGTGTTCTTTCCTGCAGGGCCTGTTTCAGGACATTACGAGGGTTGCGGCTCCGATAGTGATTTTGTCACCCGGATTAAGCCTTACATATTTTCCTGCGGGCACGCGCACTCCGTTCAGAAAAGTTCCGTTGGTGCTTTCTTCGTCTTTAAGAAAGTATGCATCCTTAATTTTCTGAATGGTCGCATGATGACGGCTGGCAAGTTTGTTGTCAATCACAATCGTGTTGTCAAAAGAACGGCCTATGGTCATCTTTGCAACTAGAGTGATTTTCTGTTTGTTGAACACAAGGTATGAAACCGGTGTTCCCTCTGCAATCTTTTCAAGATGTTTTCCAACAGCGCTTGATGTAGCAATAGTAACGTCTTCCATAAAAAAGATTATAGCACGAGTAAAGCAAAAAGTACAAACAGAAAATCTTACTCCTTTATTTTATTCCGTAACCCTCACTTCAAGAAGGTGAATTCCTGCTTCCGGGATTATGGTTACCACTTCGCGGAGACTTTTGTTTTTTCCGGCTTTGGCTTTTATGAGTTTTTCAGGCACTTCAAGTTCCAGGTCTAAGAGGGAATCTTTTCCATCTGCCTTAAGGGGGATGGTGCCAAGTTCACTGTCTCCAAAGTTTACTTTTATTTTTCCGCTGTCTTTTCCATAAAGGGTGAGGACGATTTTGTTTTTCTTTGTGGCATCAAACTTTAGTCTGTAGCTTACAAAGGCTCCGTTCTCATTTGCAGTCCTGAAGTTTCTGTCTACGCTTTCTATGTAGCCCATGCTTGTGTTTTCTGTTTTGAAGCGGTGGTCCATTTCACTCTGCTGTCGTCCTGCTTCTACAAAATCCACAGTGATGTTTTCGAACTTTGCCTTTCTTTCATCTTCCACTGCATCCTGTGACGGAAAGTAAGTTGCATAGCGCACGTGGTGAATGTTAAAGAAGGGCTTTAAGGTGTAACTTTTGTTTCCACTTTCACTTGCCTCTGCTTTTGTGCAGAAGGTGAGGGGATCTTCATCTGTTCTTGTAATCCAGTCCTCCGGTCTGCTAAGGTCTGCGGTGATTTTGGTAAGAGACATTCCCGGCATGTTCATGTAAAGCAGCTGGTCGTCTACAATGTCCTGGGGCATGTTTTTGTTTCCCATGTCGGCGGCAAGAACAATTGGTCCGTAGAGAATACTGAAGTTTCCTGAGCGGTCTCTTGCACGGCGAACATTCAGTTTCATGGGAAGGGGAATGATTATGTCTGTGTAGGAAGCAAGAAGTCCGCAGTCTTTATATGAAGAAGCATTTTCTTTTGTCCAGTAGGGCTCTCGCACCATAAGGCGTAAGTTCCCGTTTCCTTTTTCAAGAACTTTTATTGTGGCTTCTTCTTCGTAAGGGAAGGCTGTTTTTATCTGAACTTTCCATCCCTCTTTTGTAGTAATTATAGAAGGAATAAAAAGATTTATGTAAAGAGTGCCCTCATATTCTTTTGCAATAAAGCGGTTGTATCTCTCCGGGTTTTCAAGTCCTGTTCCCGTGCAGCACCACATGGCATTGTCGTGGGTACAGTAAACTTTGTAAAAGCCAGGAAGGGATGAAACAAAATATGTCTTTGCACCAGAGTCAGGATCCTGTGAAGCAAGGATGTGATTGTAAAGTGCCTTTTCATAGTAGTCGGCAACAGAAGCGTTTTTGTTCCAGGAGAAAATGTGTTCTGCAAGTTCCAGCATGTTGTAGGTGTTGCAGGTTTCTGTTGTGTCTCGGGCAAGACTTTCATCATATTCTTTTCCAAAGTGTTCGCCGCGGGAGTTTCCTCCGATTACATAGCTTCTTCTATTAACAACTGTGTCAAAGAAAAATTCAACTGCCTTTCTGTAGTCTTCGTTTCCGGTGATTTCATAAAGGCGGGCAAGTCCGATTATTTTGGGAATCTGTGTGTTGGCATGGTAGCCCTGAAGTTTATCCGTCTGCCTGATGAGGGGGTCTATGATTTCATGGTGAATCCATCTTTCTGCTTCGGCCTTGTATTTTTCTTCTCCGGTGATTGCATAAAGGTCAGCAAAAACCTTGAGCATGCCGCCGTGTTCACAGCCCAGCATTTTCTGAATTTCACTGTCGGTCATTTTTTTTGTTCCATTGATTGCCCAGTCTGCCATCTTTTTTACAATCGTAAGGGCATCTTCATTTTTTCCAAACTGGTATGCATCTATGAGTCCTGCGTAAATTTTATGAATCGAATACCAGGGCACCCACCAGGAAGCAAGACTGAAGCGCTCTACCTGAAAGTTTCCTTTTGAATTAAAAACATGGTCAAAGGGGTCAGAGGGAATTCCTGCAAAGTATCCGTCTTCCCGCTGAATTTCTTTTATGCATTTTACGGTGTAGTCAAGATCTTTTTTTGCCTTTTCGTTTCCAGTTTCAAAATAAAAACCCGAGAGGGCAGACAGGTAGTGGCCTAACATGTGTCCCTGAATTTCACGGCTCTCCCATCCTCCGTAAGTGGCGGCTTTTGGGGTTTTGTGAAGGGCACGGTATGCGGGGGAAAGCATTCTGTCCGGGTTGTAGCGGAGCAGGTAGTCCATGCCTGTTTTCTGGGATTTTTCAAAGAGACTGTCTTTTTCCAGAGTGACTTTTGTCTGGTACTCCGGAGAAATAAGGGTTTCTGCCTGTGCGTTCATCATGGTTATAACTCCACTGATAATGATTGGTAATACTTTTGCAATTCTTTTCATGCTTTTAGTCTAGCACCAGTTTTTAAAAATGATAGTGTGAGAATTTGGACTACTTGTGCGGAATTCCGACTTTTTTCTGAAGGGAAAATT
>JAEEKM010000120.1 GCA_016282455.1 Treponema sp.
ATAAGCGTTCTGCGGTAATGCTGTCTGGAACAGAAACCCTTGCAAAATCAAAGCCGTTGCCGTCTGTATAGGTATAGCGGTACATTTCGGGACCAAAAAGTTCAAATCTAATGTCTTCAGCCTTGGGAAAACTTGGAAGCAGGGAAAGCAGATAGGCTCCCAGACCAGATCTTCCGTGATCAAGACCAAAAGTGTCAATTCCAACATTCATGCTTTGTCTAGTATACCACAAAAAGCATAAAATATGCTATAGTGTGCACATGGAAGAAAAAACTGCAACTTTTGCCTCCTTAGGTATAGAAGAAAAAATCATTTCCCGACTCAAAGAAAAAGGCATTACAGAGCCGACTAATGTTCAGAAACAGGTAATCACCCTTGTTAAAGACGGTAAGAACGTTATGTTCCAGAGCGAAACCGGAACCGGTAAAACCTACGCCTACCTTCTGCCCCTCATTCAGAAACTTGAAGCAGAAGACAATCCCAAAAAAGAAGTAAAACTTCTTATTGCTTCTCCCACCTACGAACTTTCTTCGCAGATAAAAGCACAGGTTCAGGCAGTGAGTGATTTAAAATGCATTCTCTGCATAGGCGGCGCTCCCCTGACCCGTCAGATTGAAATGCTAAAAGAAAAACCAGTGATTGTAATTGGAAGCACAGGCAGACTTCTTGAACTCATTCACTTAAAAAAACTAAAGGCAGACGCAGTAGAAACGCTTGTTTTAGACGAAGCCGACAGACTTTTAAGCAAGGAACTCAGGAAGGACACGGAAGCACTTATGGAACGTCTCCCCCGTAAAGTACAGCTGATTGGAAACTCTGCAACAGTGAGTGAATACACAAGAAAGAGTCTTGAAAAAGTTCGCGACGGTCTTCTTAAAGCAGATGATGAAACAACAGGAGATGAAAAAGATAACCCCATTCTCCTCGTTACCCTGCCCCCGAAAGATGTACTTAAATTCCGCATTACCCACTGGGCTATTTTTGCAGAAAGGCGGGATAAAATTGACACCCTCAGAAGTTTTATACGCGCTGAAAAACCCGAGAAAATGCTTGTCTTTACAAGCCACAAAGATCAGATAGACAATATTGTTTCAAAACTGCGCTATAAAAAAATTGACTGCGAAGGTCTTTCTGCCGCAACGGACAAACAGAAACGCAAGATGGCAATGGACAGGTTCAAGTCCGGCAAAATAAAAATATTAGTTACCACAGACTTAGCTGCACGGGGCCTTGACATACCGGATGTGAGCCACGTAATCCAGATGGATCTTCCCGAAGAAAAAGATTTTTTCATTCACAGGGCAGGCCGTACTGCAAGAGCAGGTAAAAAAGGCATTAACTGTGTAATCGGCGACGAATACGAGATGAGAAAATACGCAGTGCTTGAAAAACAGCTAGGAATAAAAGTCTTCCCCAAAATGCTTTACGAAGGAAAAATTGTTACACCGGAAATGGATGAGGAATAAGAGATGAAAAAACTACTGCTCCCGCTTCTGCTTATTTTATTTTCATCCCCCCTTTTTTCTGAAAAAAGTTTTTCTCCAGTGGTAGAAGAAAGCATAAAGGATTTTTTTACATTAAGAATGACTCTTTCTCTTGCTTCAACACCAGAAGCTGCACTTGAAGAAATTGCAGTTTTTAAAAACGGGCACAAGGATATTTTTACAGAGGCAGACGAAGAAGAAAAACTTACCCTGCAGAATCTTTATGAACTTGAAGAATACAATTATGAAAACCTGATTGAAGAAAACTCCAGTCACATAAAAAAACACATGCAGGAACGCATGAAAGAAAACGAAAACTATATTAACAGTCACAAGGGAGAAAGTTTTAATAAATGGTTTCTTACAACAAGTTCTGACGTGCTTTCTGTCTGCATGTCCTTTGACCCTTTAAAGACTGCGGTTAAATACGGACTTACCGTAAAAAAACGTTACGAAGAAGCCCTTGCCGAAGACGGAAATTTTTCCTATGCACTTACAAACCTTGCCCAGTGGTATTATTTTGCTCCCCATATTGCAGGGGGCGGAAAACATAAGGCTAAGCCCTATTTTGAAAAAGCCCTGGAAGCAGCCTCCAGCGATGCAGAAAAATACTATGCCCTTATTTTCCTTTCACAAACTGCTTTTGACGAAGGTAAGAAAGATAAATGCGGACTTTTGTTAAATGAAGCAGATGCATTTGTTCCGGGAGGAAAATTTATTGCAAGACTTAAGACAATAAATAAAAAGGGTCACTCATATTTTTCGCGTAACAGTTCTAAATACGAGTAACCTGTTTTTATTGCAGACTTTACTGCAGGGGCGCAAAGTAGCCGGTTTCATCGCGGCCGGAGCGGTTTAAGAGATAGGTTTCTACTTCCACCGGCAGATATTTTCTTCCGTATTCGGTAGAAAGAGTTGAAGTATAGCTTAACTGATAAAGCCCTGACGGAAGGGAGATAATGTCCTTTACAACACTGGAAAGTCCCTGGGGGCGGTAAACATAATATACCGTTCCAGACGTGTTTTCTGTAAGGAATGACACTTCCTGACTTGAAGACTGCTGCTTCATCATTACAGTGCTGAAGGAAATGGCATTGTTGTTGAGGTAAGTGGAAAGGTCAGAAAGTCCGTACTGGGTAAAGGCCTGCTGGCTTACACTTCCTGCCGTAAGGAAAATGATTCCCCTTTTCTTTTCTGCATTGATAAGTTCATTGGCGGCAAGACGAATGCCTAAATCAAGGGCAGAATTGTCTGTGTATTTTGTGCGTAAAGTGCTTGCAGAAAATTCGGAGAGTGAATTGGGGTTACCGGAAAATTCTTTTGCTGGCACCTGACCTGCACAAATAATTTCTACAGTACCCTTTCCCTGCATGGAAGAAGCAAT
>JAEEKM010000121.1 GCA_016282455.1 Treponema sp.
CTGCAGCATAATCGGAACCCAGCCCTTCTGCTACTGCAAAAACCTTGTTCTTGAAAACTGCACCATGGAAAACTGCGATCTTTCTTTTGAACGAAGCACCGTAAAGGCGACTGTTAAAGGAAAAATTGACAGCGTAAAAAACGTACTCGAAGGAAGCATCAGCTGCGACCAGATTGGGGAACTTATTATGGAAAAAGAAATAACAGATCCAAGTAGGGTAGAAATAATCTGCCCCAATCTGTAAAACAATAAAATTTATAAAAACTCACTTTTCTTGACGTCTGCAAAAGGCGGGATTATAATTTAAAGTAAGAATCTACTTTAAGGAGTTTTTATGAAAAAGACATTTACCGCAACTTTGGGAACTGCCCTTCTTTTTGCACTGGCCCTTACCTTTACGGCCTGTCAGACTCAAGTCAGTCCCACAACAGAACCATCTGCCGCAGAAAAACTTCCAGAACCAGTGGGGGAAGACCCCTTTGCAGGAAAAGTTTATACCCTTTCCAGCAGCCGCTACACTTTTGGCAGTGACTGCACCTTTACCCAGGCTGATTTAGACGGCACCTCCGGAGAGTACAAAGACCAGAGAATTTATAAATACACTTATAATTCTGAAAAAAAGACTATATCCTATGCCCTCTATAAAATTGGTTTAGCAACCGAAAATGCCGATGAATACGTAACGAATACGTTATCAGCTAAAGAAGCTGAAGTAGCCCAGCTTGAAGCAAAAGTAGCCGCAGAAAAAGGCGAGACCAGCAACAACAGTGAATCATCTTCTTCAAGCGCAGAATTTCCTATTAAGGACCGGGAGTTTCTGACCTATGAAGAATATAATAATTACCTTTCTATTCTTATTTCAAAAATGAATACTCAACTTGATGCCTTAATCTCAAGACTGACTGCACTTGAATCACAAACAGACACAGAAGATCTTCTTAAAGAAATCAAAAATAAAATAGAGACTTTTGAAAACAACAAAGAAGGATACGCTGATTTTTGGAAGGCCATAAACCCCTTTGCAAATGCAGAATATTACACCTATGAAATTTCAGAAGACGGAACAGTAAACCTTTCAAGTTATTTTGTTTCCTTTAATGAAGCCTATAATTTTGAAAGTGATGATAAGGATGCGCAAGTTCAATGTTCCCTGTCCCATACATCAGGGAGTCCTTTTCTGACATTCTGGAGCAGTTCCGGAAGCGCCCCTAATTACATTTCAAAGTACAGAGGTGTAAGCGACCTCAAATTCACAGACTCAACTATAACCGGAACAATTAGCGAAGAAAGTTTCTCTGCAACCTACACTCTAGAAGGCAGCGGTACTGACACTGTTATAAAACTTACCGTAACAGAGATTCCAGAAGAACTATTGGAATTCAAACAGAGTTACATACTTCGCTTCGAACCTATAGAAAGAACCTATACCCCTTACACAGAAGAGTAAGTCACTTTCCCTTACTCAAGAGCCTCTCTTCCACCCGGGAAACCAGTTCCAGTGGAGTAGAGGCTCCTGCCGTAAGGGCAACTTTTTTTAGAGAATAAAAGTTTTCCGGAATTTCCTTTTCATCTTCTACAAGACAGACATTTTCACAGATAAGTTTTGCGCTTTCAAAGAGGCGTTTGGTGTTGGCAGAGTTTTTGCCGCCTATTACAATTATGCCGTCTGATTGACCTTTAAGTTCAGCAAGGGCTTTCTGACGTTCCATTGTGGCAGAACAGATGGAATTAAAAACAACCGCCTCAGGGCATTTTTCTTTTATAACTTTTGTAATCTGCTCGTATTCACCGGGACTAAAGGTAGTCTGGGCAAGCAGCATGACAGGTTCTTTTAGAGAAAGTTTTTCCGCCTCCCCCGCATTCTGCACTACCACAGTAGAATTGGGCCGGGCATTTTCTGCGTAACCGGTAATGCTTATTACCTCGCCATGATTTCTGTCGCCTGCAAGAACAAGAGTGTAACCTTTTTCGGCAAACTCGCGGGCACGTTTCTGACTCAGGTGAACTTTGGGGCAGGTTGCATCCACAACTCTTACGCCTTTTTTGGAAAGAGAAGCCAGCACTTCCGGGGTTGTTCCGTGAGCGCGGATAATCACTACGGAAGAAGAAGAGTCAATTCTATTAAGGGCATGGGAATCAAGCAGACAGAGTCCCTTTCGTTCAAAATCTGCAATCACCCTGGGGTTATGAATAAGAGGTCCCAGTGAATACACCTTGCATTTTGCCCCGTACTCTTCAAGAGATTTTTCTGCTTCTTCTACCGCACGCTGAACTCCCATGCAGTAACCCAAAACACGTGCTCTAATTACTTCCATATTTTTTCCATAAAAAAAGGGATGCCTTTTCTGACATCCCTTTAATGACAGAAGCCTGTCAAAAGCGGTTATTTATTCTCCAGATTCTTTGCTGTCTCTTTGCGGGGACGAACACGCTCTGCATTTTCACCGGGTTCCCAGTGGCGGCGAACCAGTGCAATAAAGCCTGAGCTGATGAACATTGAAGAGTAACAACCAGAAATAAGACCGATTGTAAGAACAATTGCAAAAGTCTCAATTGCACCGTCTGTAAATACCCAGAGGGAAACAGATGCAAAGAGGGTTGTAATTGTTGTGATGATTGAACGGCTCAAAGTTTCGGAAAGTGATTTGTCCAGAACTTCAGTAAACTTCTTAGCCTCAGTATTCTTGAGGTTTGCACGAACGCGGTCAAGAATAACCACAGTTGCGTTGATTGAGTAACCGAAGATTGTAAGAACAGCAGCCAGTGTTGTTGAAGAGAATTCAATCTGGAACCAGCTGATGAATGTGAACATAATCAGGAAGTCGTGGATAAGGGCAACAACTGCACCAAGAGCAAAGTCCCAGTGGAAGCGAACTGTTGCATATACCCAGATCAAAAGAATTGTAAGAACAGCAAGCAGAATGCTCTTGAGCATAAGGCTCTTTGAGAAGGTTGAACCAACAAAGTCAGTCTTGATGATTGCAACATTGTCTGAACCAAACTTGTTCTGAAGGGCAGAAGTAATTTCTTCCTGCAGCTTCTGGTTAGTAGCACTCTCGTCAGTTGCCTTTGCACGAATCTGGAAACTGCGGTTATCCTCAGTACCAAGTTCTTTTACAGAAACATTAAGTCCTGACATTGTGGCACGAATGTCATCAATGGTAACTTTAAGTTCTTCACTCTGAGCATAAAGTCTGAAAGAAACGTCTGAAGAAAGACGGCTTGTTGCGGCAGAGTTTGTAAAGAGTGAGTAAGAGTCTGCACTTTCTGATGAACGTACACGGGCAGTGATTCCGTCTACAGTATTAAGGGACTCTGCAATGGCAGAAACTGTTGGGTTCTGTCCGAAAGTGAAGGTGCGGGTTTCATTCTCCGCTCCGGTTCCACTGATAACAACATCAATTCCGGTTGCACTTACATCAAGGGTTACGGTTGCAGGACCTGCGTAGTTTACTTCAATTGCAGTTGGAGCAACACGAACTTCTTCAAGAAGACCAGGCTCAAAGTCAATGCCAAAGTTAATTCCTTTGACAAAAATACCAGCAATACCAAGGACAATAACAAGAGCACTGAAAATTGCACAGCCGAGGAATGCCTTACTGAAATTATGAATCTTTTTCATTACTTAATCCTCCAGCCAATGCTGATGTTCTTCTTATGAATAGTCTCTGTGTTAAAGTCAAAGAGAAGGCGTGAAACTACAAGGGCGGTGAACACGGTTGAACACACACCGATTGCAAGGCTCACTGCGAATCCCTGGATTGAACCTGTACCAAGCTGACTCATGAACAGGGCTGCAATGAATGTAGTAATGTTAGAGTCCATGATTGCCCAGAAGGCGTTATCAAATCCGCTTGAAATGGAAGCAGCACGATCTTTTCCAAGACGGCGTTCCTCTTTGATTCGCTCGAAGATAATCACGTTGGCATCCACAGCCATACCGATTGTAAGAATGATACCGGCAATGGTTGGAAGTGTGATTGTAAGATTAAATGCAGAAAGGATAGAGAACATGATGTAAAGGTTAAGAATCTGTGCGAGACAGGCGTTTACACCGGCGCCCTTATACCAGATGAGCATGAAGAGCATGATGGCACAAAGACCGAACACGATTGCAAAGAAACCTTCGTGAATGGCTTTTTCACCAAGAGAGGCACCAATAACCTGCTGACTCTCTACTGTAAGGGGAACATCAAGCTGTGCTGTCTGAAGTACCTTGCGGAGATTCTGTGCTTCATTTGCGCTAAAGCCAGTGATTGCAACCTGACCGCCTGTAATTGCAGTCTGGATGCGGGCATTAGACTTAATCTTGTTGTCGCTTACAATAGCAAGGTTTTCACCTACGTGAGCACCTGTGAAAGTTCCGAAGATTTCAGCTCCGTCAGGGTCAAGTGTAAAGTTAACCTGGGGCTTACCGGTAATGTCTTCTGAACCAACGGTTGCACTCTTGATGTGTTTACCTTCAAGGGCAACTTCTTTTTTCACTACAAGATAGCCTTCCCTCTGGTCAAGTCCGTAAGCGTCTGTTGAGTAGTAACCGAGCACTTCGTTTTCAGCAGGATTCAGTCCCTGAATTGCATCGGGGTTGATAAGACGACCCTGGCTGTCGAAGGTTGAATCCATGTGACTAAAATAGTAGGTATTGAAAGCGTTTGTTGCTTCGTTGTCTACAAGGCGGAAGTTAAGGATTGCACTACCCTGAATGATAGAGTTAATCTGGTCTGCTTCTGCACTTCCAGGAAGTTCAATGTAGATTCTGTCTTCACCCTGCTGGCGGATTGTTGGTGAGCTTAAACCAAAGCGGTCAATGCGGCTTGTAAGTCTTTCCACTGCACGTGCCATTGCATCAGCCTTTGTAGTTTCTACATCATAAGAAACACCAGCTTCTGTCATGGAATTAAGAACTGCATCGAGGTCAGCCTTAACAATAACATTCATACCGCCTGAAAGGTCAAGACCAAGTTTTATAGAGTTCTGATACTGCTTCTTTGCGTGAAGGATTTCATCACGGTAGCGGGACTCAATTACAGAAACAAGTTCCTGACGTGAGGGGAAGGATGCAATTGCCTCCTTGAGTGTAAGGGGAGAGGGCATCTTTTTTTCTGCAAGAGTAAAGTTTTTCTTTGCAGCCTTTTTAAGCCATTCCTGATCCTTTGTAAGTTCTGCATCGGGAGTGTCCTTTACAAGAGCCACAAGATCCTTTACTTCAGCGGCAGCGCGAACACTTGCATAGTCCTTGATGTTCTCAAGTGAACCAAGAGCAAGGGCCTGCACTTCCTTTGGTGTGCGGGTATACCAGTTAATTGACGGCCACAGGAATGCAAAACAGAGTGCAAGTACCGCCAATACAATGAGAAGACGGGATTTCTTATTCATCTTTCTTTTCCTCGGCTGACTCTACTGCACTTTCTGCCTGAGCTTCTTCGGTCTGGGCATTTTCTGCAGTTTCATCTGCCTTAGTTTCATTAGCAGCAGTTTCTTCTTTCTTTGCTTTCTTTCCAAAACCAAAGAATCCCTTCTTTTCTTCTTTTGGGGCTTCTACTGCGGGTTTGTCAGAAATAACAGTTGCAATTGCAGAACGGTTGAACTCAATCTTAGCACCGTCATCTACCTTTACGATAACTGTATTCTCTTTTGTGGAGCTGATAACTCCGTGAATGCCACCGATGGTAACAACTTTGTCTCCCTTTTTAAGGGCAGCAATCATTTTTTCAGTTTCTTTCTGCTTTTTGTTCTGTGGACGGATCATGAAGAAATACATGATAAGAACGATAAGCAAAAGTGGAATCATCATACCGAATCCACCGCCTGCACCACCAGTTGGGTTTCCTGCTCCAGCAGTACCGGCTGCAGCCTGAAGAAAGAATGGAATAAAAGACATATTATTTTCCTTCCTTGTTTAAAATATGGGTACTATAAGATAGCACTAATTGCCTTGTATTTCAAGTACGACGCTTGAAAAGCCACACGGTTTCCGTTATTCTGTTTGTATGTTGGGAACATTTTCTCTTTCAGACAGTGAGCAGCAGGTCATGCTCAATCGTTTTCTTCAATATGTACGTACTTACAGCGAAAGCAATTCCAGTCAGGCAGACAGCGGACTTCAGCCAAGTTCGGAATGTCAGCGGGACATGGCCTCACTTTTGAAAAAAGAACTTACAGACCTGGGACTAAAAGACGTAGTGACCACAGAAAAATGCTACACTTATGCCCGTCTTGAAGCAAGTGCAGGTTTTGAAGACATCCCTCCTTTCTGTCTTCTTTCCCACATAGACACGGTAGATGAAGTAAGCGGTAAAGACGTTAAACCCCTTCTTCATGAACACTACGACGGAAGAATCCTTCATGCAGGAAAAGAAATAAGTCTTGACCCCGAAAAAGACAGTCAGCTGAGGGAATGTGCAGGTAAAGACGACACAATCATCACTTCAAGCGGAGACACTCTTCTTGGTGCAGACGACAAGGCAGGCGTTACAGAAATCATGACCGCACTGACCTACTTAACCTCACACCCGGAAGTTCCTCACGGCCCGATAGAAGTTATCTTTTCCCCTGACGAAGAAACCGGGCATGGAATGGATAACGTTCCCTTAAATCTTCTTAAATCCAAAATGGCCTACACCGTAGACGGTGGTTGTCTTGGAGAACTGGAAACAGAATGCTTTAACGCCTACAAAAGCGACATTACTTTTACAGGACATTCCGTTCACACAGGAAGTGCAAGGGGTATTCTTGTAAATGCGGCAGTAATGGCTTCCTATTTTGTTTCCATGCTGCCCCGTCACCAGGCACCTGAAACAACAGACGGCTACCAGGGTTTTTATGCAGTGATGGAAATTTCAGGCGGTATTGAAAAAGCAAAAGTTTCACTTCTTCTCCGCGACTTTACCTTAAAAGGCATGGAAGAAAAAAAAGTCTTTGTAGATAAAGCGGCAGAAACCACAGCCCTTTCCTTTGGAGGGAAAGCACGCGTTTCCCATACCATGCAGTATCTTAATATGAAAAAACAAATGGATGAAAATCCTCTTGTGGTAGAAAAACTTTCTTCCGCCTACAGGCAGAGTGGAATTGAACCTGTCTTCATTCCCATACGAGGCGGCACAGATGGTTCCCGTCTTACGGAGATGGGCATTCCCACGCCAAATATTTTTACCGGCGGACACAACTTTCATTCCCGCACAGAATGGGCAAGTTTTAACCAGATGAAAAAAGCAGTTGAGGTTCTTTTGAATCTTGCAGTAGAATGGACTAAGCGCTAGGAGCACAATATGTACGAATACAAAATAGAAGGCGGTTTTCCCATTAAAGGAAAAATCAGAGCCAGCGGAAACAAAAATGCTGCCCTCCCCTGCATTGCAGCAACACTTCTTACCAGTGAACCGGTTATTTTAAGAAACGTTCCGGACATTGAAGACACGGGAGTCATGCTGCTTATTCTTCAGGCACTTGGAGTTGGAGTTGAAAAAGTGGAAGACCACGCCTGGAAAATTGATGCGGCAGTCATTACACGCAAAGACATTCCACAGGAACTCAGCAAAAAAATCCGTGCATCAATTCTTTTTGCAGGACCTCTTGTAGCACGTACAGGAAAAGCAATCATGCTTCCTCCCGGAGGTGACGTAATCGGCCGTCGCAGACTGGACACTCACTTCCTTGCTTTAACAGAACTTGGAGCCAGAGTTTCTACTGACGGAAAATTTGAGTTTACCGCAAACAAACTTGTAGGAGCAGACATCTTTCTTGATGAAACTTCAGTTACTGCAACAGAAAATGCAGTGATGGCGGCTGTTCTTGCAGAAGGAATAACTGACATTACAAATGCGGCAAGCGAACCCCACGTGCAGGACCTCTGCAACATGCTCAATTCCATGGGGGCAAAAATTACCGGCATTGGAAGCAACATTCTTCACATAGAAGGTGTGGAAAAACTTCACGGAACTGATTTTACAATCGGACCGGATTTTATGGAAATCGGTTCCTTTATCGGGCTTGCCGCCGCAACTAAGGGTTCCATTACAATCGAAGGCGTTAATCCACAGGACATGAGGCCCCTGCGCATTGCATACAACAAACTGGGAATCAGATGGAACATCGAAGGAGACACCCTCACTGTAGATGCAGGACAGGAAATGAAAGTTAACACAGACTTAGGCGGAATGATTCCTAAGATTGATGACTCTCCATGGCCTGGATTCCCGCCGGATCTTACTTCCATAATGACGGTTATTTCTACACAGGTAGAAGGCACTGTTCTGATTTTTGAAAAAATGTTTGAAAGCAGAATGTTCTTTGTAGACAAGCTCATCAGCATGGGAGCCCGCATTACCCTCTGTGATCCCCACCGCGCAGTTGTTTCAGGACCGGCAACCCTTCACGGAGACCATCTTGTTTCTCCAGACGTACGTGCAGGTATGGCAATGGTGATTGCCGCCATGGTTGCCAGTGGTGAAAGCAGAATCAGTAACGTTTACCAGATTGAGAGGGGCTACGAGCATCTTGTAGAAAAACTGCAGAGTCTTGGAGCCCACATCGAAAGAGTGGAAGTAAAATAAAAAATCTGAAACTTACATCTTTCTGCCGACAAAGACTATGGAGAATATAATAAACAGCACCAGGTAGATGACAAATGCCACTGCCAGTGCTGAAGCTCCAAATCCGCCCACAATCACAAAGTTTACCACGTTAAAGAAGTAAACAAGAAATTCCAGTGCAACAAAAACCACTACGCTGAGTAAGGGAATAAAGAGCAGCCAGATAAAACGGAAAAGAATCTTGTCATCTTCAATACGGTAGTTCCAGCCGACGATTGCACACACAAGACAAAGCACCAGCATGAAAAGCGGGTATAAAAGCCTGCAGAGAAAATTCTCCGTAAAAAGTTCTGCCGCAAAACCGTAGCGGGTAGACTTTGTAATAAAATCACTTAAAGCAACAAGACTCATGGAAGCAGGACCGAGGGAAGCATCTGTTAAAAGAGCAAAATCTGCATAAGGCATGGGAAGAACAAGAATGTTCGGTTCACTCATTTTTCCACGCCAGGAAGTTTTTGGTGCATTTGCAACGGAAGCTGACTCCACAGTAACATTTTTTCCCATAACCCTAAAGCCAAGCTCTTCCATGTACTTTTCCGGAAGACCTGTTTCTTCGTAAGAGTATAGGGGTTTATTCACAAGCCCTTCTGTATTTCTGTCCACTGACTGAAGGATTAAAAGCGGTACATTTTTCCATTCTTTTAGAATACCGTTTTCTTCAAGATAACTTTTATCAAAGGCACTCACAGTCTGGAAAATTACTTTTGCAGCAGGCACATGCATGGAGCGGACAAAATCACCTGCCCTTGTGTACTGAACCATAGTCACATCATCAAGATAGCGTACAAGTCCTCCGTCCCGCCTCATGGACATGGCATGTTTTATAAAGAAAATCATGCGCCCGCCGTCAGGGGATTCGAGGGTAAAATAAATGTTGTGGCTGTTTGCCATCTGGGGAATGCTTTCTACTTCATCAGTAAAGAAAAACTGTCCTTCCACATCTTCACGGGCCAGAGTTTCAAAGCGGAGTAAATCCGGATCTGAAGTGTATTCACCGGAGAGGGAATGGAAAATATAATAGGCGCGGAGACTGTCACCTGCGTTAAGTGCATTGTAGGCTTCTTTTTTCTTCGCATAGTATTCGTTAACGCTTTCACGTTCGTAGGGAGAAGGTCTGTTCAGTTTGTTCCAGGCAAGACTTGCAATTTCTGTTGCCTGTGGGAAATTTGTATCAGTACCGGAACAGGC
>JAEEKM010000122.1 GCA_016282455.1 Treponema sp.
CTGGATACTTTTAATTTTTGTATTAGAAAAACAGTTATCAGGAATTTCAGTAAGAGAAGCAGGCAGGGTTATGCTTTCCAGGTTCACACATCCGTTAAAAGCACCTGACCCAATATATGTTACGGAGTCTGGAATAATAATACTTTTAAGGTTTCTACACTCATTAAATGCAGATGAATTGATATCTGTAACAGATGAGGGGATGGTTATTTCTTTTAGTTCCTGGCAATAGGAAAAAGCATTTGGTCCAATTTCCTTTACCCCATTGGGAATTACATAGTTTTCAGATTCAAGATAAATGCATTTTTGTAGATTTGTTTTATTTTTGTTATAAAGAATACCATCTGCAAAAGAATAGTACTCATTGTTTTTATCAATAGTAAGAGTCTTAAGCTTGGGGCAGTTATTTATACTCAAAACAGTAGTTGAGTCTGGAAGATTTAATTCTCTAATATTTTCATTATAACTACAGGAAACATTTCTAACGCCAGAACTGATTGTGACAGAAACAATCGCATTGCTTTCAATACTTACAGAGCTGGGAAAAGTTTCATTTTTGCCAGAAGTGTCATCTGTTACAGTATTTATTGTCAAATCAAGGAAAGGAACATTGCCAAACCAGGTATAAAAATTTAAATTACAGGAATTATCTTCCCAAGACAGTTTTTCTTTAGGCACGAGAGCAATTTTATATGGCTCTTCTATGGTGTTCATTGGAAGTTTATTTACTAGTTCTTGTAATCTGTCTCTGGTCATCTCATTCCATAAAGGGAGCAGCTCAAGGTCTTCGGCAGGCATGACAAGGCTTTGAGTTTTACCTTTAATATAAACATTTTCTGTGTCCTGCCAGCCCATGAATTTTTCTGCATTTGGAATGGCAGTAAAATCTATATTAACACTTTGGCCGTAGCGGTATGTTTTAGAAGCAGGAACTGTTAGTGTTTCTTCGTTATCACCGTCGGAGTAAGAGAGGGTGTAGGTGTTTCTCTTGTATTTTATTTCAATTACTGTGGAACAGTCCATTTTTATTTCTGCCTGCTCAAAATCAAGGGCAGTAAAACCTTTGGCATTAAGGGCCTGTGCACTGGTCATCTCGCCTTCAGGGCCACATTTAATAACATCCGGGTAAAGGGCAAGAGTTTCATATTCATCACCTTCAACTTTCTGGAAAAGATGTCGGACAGTATAAGAAGGGTTATCGAAGTTTGCATATAAAACTACATCACCTTCTTTTTCTCCTGCACTCCATCCGGTAATTGGCTCATCATAAAATTCTTCTGTGTCAAACCAACCGTAAAAAACATTATCTGCTTTTGTAATGTCCTCTGCGCCGGGAAGAAGAACTTCATCTTTTGCGGTGTAAGTTTTTGGTGCTACATAGCCTTCCACAAACTCTCCGCCATTAAGATTGTAGGTAATTGTGTAACTTACCTCTTCCGGGCCGCTTGTAAGGTTACATGAAATTGTTGCTGCGGCGAACAACACAATTAATGAAACTTTTAAAAATACTTTCATTTATTTACTCCTTTAATGCCAGTATAACAAGTTATTTTTTATAGTAAAGTGGTTGTTTTTCTGTAAAGTTATATTTCTTATTATTCTTGGGTTTATAGTAGAGAAAATTATATTTTTATGTTATAATACATGACATAGAAACAAAAATGGAAGGAAGTTTTATGAAAAAAAAGATTATTGCCTTGACCTTATGTGCTTTTATCTCAGTTCCGTTTTTTTCACTTGAGTTTGCAGCAAGGCTTACACCTTCTCTGCTCTTTCCAACCGGGGAACAGATGAGTACAGGCTTTGGCGTAAATGCTGCTTTTGACATTGATTTGTTTAATTTTCTTACGCTGGGCCTTGAAGGGGGCTTTGCCTCTACAAAACAGGAGGCTCTGGAAAAGAACTTTAATATTTTTTCCGGCGGCTTAAGTGCGGGGCTTTACTACTATCCTCTATCCAGACTGTATTTGAGCGGTAACGGTTCTTTTGGTATGTATTCAATTTCCATTGATTCACCAAGCGTTACTAATAATGGCAGCGGGCTTTACTGGCGCGGTTTTGGCGAAGTGGGCTTCCGTTTTACTCCGGCTTTTGTGCTTAGTGCCACAGGCGGTTATTCTTCTTACATGATTGAAGGTAGTTCTTTCCTGGATTCACCTTTTGTAGGCCTTTCTGCAAAGTTTAATTTTTCTACAAACAAAAAATCAAGCCGTGGAAATTTCTCCGTAAACTTTGAGCAGGATTCTTCTTCCTTCCCGGTCTATTCTTCCCTTTACAAAAAGGTTCCCTTAGGATATGCCACAATCCGCAACATTTCTTCTGCAGAAGTGCGTGACCTGCATGTAAGTTTCCAGGCAGGAAAATATACTGCGGCGCAAAAAGAGTGTGCTTCCTTTTCAATCCTAAACCGTTACAAGAGTGTGGAAGTTCCAGTCTATGCAGATTTTTCAAGCGAGTTTTTAAAATACAGCGAAGACGGAAAAATTAACGGTGAACTTGTAATTTCCTATTCCTTCCTTGGAAAACAGATGGTGGAAGTTCAGAACATTGTTCTTGATGTCCGCCACAGAAACAGTTTTATATGGAATGACAGTGCTGCCCTTGCCTGTTTTATAGATCCTTCAACACCGGAAATTCTTGAGGCAGCAAAATATATTGCAGGAACAGAAATTGTAAACTTAAAGCCCGGCATGAATTCTCCGCTTCAGTATTCTGCAGCAATCATGGAAGGACTTAGACTCGCAGACATTGATTATTCCCGCGACAAAGTTACTCCCTACACAAGTTTCCGTAACAGTGAACAGATTGATTCAATTCAGTACCCGCTTGAAACCCTGGGCATTATGAGCGGTGACTATGATGACCTTGGCATTCTTGTAGCTTCCTGTCTTGAATCTTTTGGAATTGGAACAGGTTTTGTTGCTCTGGATGATGACTTTATTGTTCTTGTGGACACCCGCATAGTTCCGGAGAAAAAACAGAATCAGTTTACAGGACTTGATGTTATTTCTGATGCAAACACCACCTGGCTCCCCCTGAGCATGAAAACCTTTAGGGAAGGCTTTACAAAATCCCGTACACAGGGAGCAAAAGTTTTAAACAGCGGAATAGAATATGAAATTGTAGACGTACACGAAGCATGGGAATACTACCCGCCGGTAACTTTCTCCGGTTACAGGGGTTCCTATAAAAATCCTTCTAAAGACGCAATCATAAAGGCAGTAAATGAGGCAACCACTTATTACATTAACAATGAACTTGCCGCTCTTGCAAAGAAATTCCGTTCGGAAGGAAACACAAAACTTCTTGCAGACACTTATGTAAGAAGCGGCATGTACAACGAAGCCCTTGCCGAATATCAGAAACTGAATACAACTTCTGCCTGGAACAACATGGCTCTGGTTTACACCTATCAGAAAAAATACAAGCAGGCTCAGGACATGTACAAAAAAGTTCTTGCAAAAGACAGTAACAACAGATCTGCCAATGCAGGAATGAAAAAGATAACGGCTCTTATTGGAGAGTAATATGAAGAAAATACTTTTCCTTGCACTGCTGTTATTTATTCCATTATCTTCCTTTGCACTGGATGCCGAATTAACCCTTATGCCCCAGTTTGATTTTCATACAGGGGATGAGTTTGACACAGGTTTTTCCGGTAAACTTGCCTTTAATCTTTTTCCCTTTACGGTGCGGGGTGGAGATAAAATCGGTTTTGGCGCAGAGGGAGCACTTTCTCTGGTAACGGCACAGACATTAGACCCGACACCAATTTATTCAGGGGATCTTTCCCTCTCATACCTCTGCCGTCTTCATGACAGGTTTGCCCTGGGTGCAAGTGCTTTTGGAGGCCTCTGGACTTTTCCTGCCGTTCCTTCAAAAAATTCTTCTCCCATGAGCGGTATTCTCTGGGGCGGAAAACTTTTTGCAGACTTTTATCTTCTTCCTGAACTTAGGATAGGTGCTTTTGCAGGTTATTCAGACTATGTTTACAAGCCTTCTTCTTTTGCAAAAAAAATAGATGCAGGTCTCTGCATAACTTACAGTTTTTCAAGAGGCATTTTTTCCCGTGCCGCAGTTGAAGTGGATGAATGTTCGACAGAACCTGTATTCCCTGTTTTTTACAGCTATTACAATGACAATCCTTTTGGTTTTGCCCTTTTTTACAATGGTGAAGAAAACAGCATTACAGATGTTAAAGTGTATGTGTACATTCCTGAGTACATGCAGACTCCGAGTTTGTGTGCCGAGTACGACAGTGTCAAGCGTTATGATTATATAGAAGCCAACTTAACTGCCTTCTTTAACGAGACAATTCTTGAGTCACTGGCATCTCATAAAACTGAAGGAAAAATAATCGTAACTTACAGTTCTCTTGGAAAGAAAATTACCAGTGAACAGCTTCTTGATGTAACTGCCCTTAACCGCAATGCAATGAGCTGGGATGACGACAGGCGTGCAGCTGCTTTTGTAAGCAGTCATGACGGTGCCGCAAACAAAATGTCAAAGCTTGCAAGGTCAATCGTCAATAAAAATCCCCAGAACGATCCTGCAGAAAACATTTCTTTTGCAAGGGGTATATTTGCAGTGCTTAAGGCTTACGGCATAAGTTATGTAAAAGACCCCACAAGTCCTTTCTCTTCAAGTGAAACCGCTTCCGTAGACTTTTTGCAGTTCCCCTGTCAGACCCTTTTGTATTCCGGCGGAGACTGTGATGACCTTTCCATTCTGAACTGTGCTATGTTTGAGTCCATTGGCATTTCCACGGCATTTATTACCGTTCCTGGACATATTTTTATGGCATTTGACTCCGGGGTGTTACCAGAGAATGCCAAAAGTGTTTTTAAAGACGGACGCTATATCATCCAGGATGAAAAAGTGTGGATTCCCCTTGAAGCAACAGTTTGTCAGGAAACATTTGATATAGCAAGAAATGTGGGTTATAATCAATGGAGTGCTGCAAACCGTAAGGGACAGGCTGCCCTTTACCCTATGGAAGAGGCATGGAAAACTTACCGGGCAGTGGGAGTTCCTGAGTCTGATGCAGACATTGAACTTCCGCCGGTAGATAAAGTTCTGCGTTATTTAAGATAGCATTAGCTGTCAGGAGGTAAAGATGAAAAAAATATTCGTTTTGGTTC
>JAEEKM010000010.1 GCA_016282455.1 Treponema sp.
GGAAGTGATTACTGCCGCCTCATAGCTGTGACCAAAAAAATTAAAAATAAAAAAGCGTGCAAAGAGAAGAAGAAAAAGTGTCTGTACTGCAAGAATGAGAATAATTGGTAAAGCCAGTTCTGCAAGCTGCCAGAGTTTCATGGAAATGAGGGCCATTCCCAAAAAAAGTTCCAGCATGGTAATTCCAATGTTGTCTATTTCTTTTACAGGTATGCTTATTTTTTTTGTTAAAAGACAGATGTTGCAGACTATCACTCCAATTAGCATGGAGCCAATGTAAGAAGGAAAAATCAATCCGGTTTTGGAAATTAATTTTGAAAGCCAGGAACCAAGTCCCACCGCAAGTACTAAAAAGAAAATTGCAGTCTGCTTATTTGCTTCATTCTTTTCTTCAGTTTCAGTCTGCGTTATGTGAAAAGTTTCTGTATTTTCCAGCTTTTCAAGAAGCTTCTTTTTTTGAATAAGATGATTTGCAAGTGGTGCTCCAATAAGTGAACCTGCAATAAGGCCAAAGGTTGCTACCGCAGTTGCAATGGTAGTAGCGCCAGTAAGTCCCGCCGCTTCAAGTTCAGGTCCAAAGGCTGCAGAGGTTCCGTGTCCGCCTATAAGAGAAACTGAACCTGCGCACAGTCCCACAAAGGGATTAAGCTTCATCAGCAGAGAAAGAACAACTCCTATGAGGTTTTGAAAAAGAACAAGCAGGAATACAATAAGAATAAGTTTTAAAAAGGGTTTTCCGCCGGTTTTTATAAACTTAATGTTTACGTTGAATCCTACAGAAGTAAAGAAAAAAATCATGCAGACTTCTTTGAGGGTATCTGTCGACTGAATTTCTACAAGACCTGCAGAGTGAAGAATACAGTTTACGACAGAAAAAATTGTTCCGCCAATCACAGGAGCGGGAATACAGGTTTTTTCAAAAAATTGAATTTTCTTTTTTAAAAGTGAGCCCAGAAAAAGGGAAAGAACTGCCGCAAACAAAGTCTGATAGATATCCAGTGTAATGATTCTCAATTGATACTCCGTTTAATATTATCCTTTGAAACTTCGCTGAGGTCAAGAATTCTTCTATGATTTTTTTTGTAAAAGTATTATTATTTAAATACTAATTGTACATCAGGGGGAAACAATATGTTTAACAAAAAAGATTCAAAAAGAAATGAGTGTATGCTCACAGGAAAATTTTCCAGACGGGGTTATGACTGGTGGTGGCATTCCTTTACTGCAAAAAGTCTGCACACTGGAAAAGAAGTTCCGTTCTTTGTTGAATATTTTGTTTGTAATCCGTCTCTTGCAGAAAACGAACCTGTCTTAGGTCAGAAAAAAGACAATAAAGCCTCTGGCAAAAAGCCAAGCTATCTAATGGTAAAGGCAGGCTGCTGGGGTGAAAATAAAAAACAGCTGCACAGATTTTTTTCATGGAAGGATGTTAAGCTTCATTACAAGGCACCCTATTCACTTTCTGCAGGGGACTGTTTTGCAAGCGACTGTGAACTCAGGGGCAGCATAAACATTTCAGAAGAGGAAGCAAAAACTCACCCTGAGTGGATGTGCGATGCCGGCCAGATGAAATGGAATTTAACACTTAACAAAGAAGTTGCCTTTAACGTGGGCTATGGAGCAAGTTCACTCTTCCGTGCATTAAAGGCCTTTGAAATGTACTGGCATGCAGAAGGCATGAAAACAAAAGTGAGCGGGAGTATTACACTTGACGGAGAAGACTACACTGTAATTCCGGAAACCTCTTACGGTTACTCCGATAAGAACTGGGGCTGTGGTTTTACAAGTCCCTGGGTCTGGCTTTCTTCTAACGATTTAACAAGTAACATCAGCGGAAAAAAACTTGAAGACAGTGTTTTTGACATTGGCGGCGGCCGGCCTAAAGTGTTTGGCATTGCACTGGAAAGAAAACTTCTCTCTGCCTTCTGGTATGAGGGAAAAGAATATGAGTTTAATTTTTCAAAATTCTGGACCGGAACAAAAACAAAGTTTTCATCAGAAGAAACGGAAGATGAAATTATCTGGTATGTGGAACAGGAAAACAATCATGCAGTAATGGAAACACACGTACGCTGTTTTAAAAAAGATATGCTCTGGGTAAACTACGAAGACCCTGACGGAAACAAACGTTTTACAAAACTGTGGAATGGCGGTAACGGAACTGGAAACATAAAACTCTATCGTAAGCATGGCAAAAAACGCGAGCTCATTGACGACATCAGCGCAGGTCACATCGGTTGTGAATACGGAGAGTTTTCAGAGTACGAATAATTTTTGGGAGAAAGCTAAATGAACTTATTCAAAATTGCATTCAAGGTAGTAAGGACTAATTCAAAGGTTATTTACAAGGGTTTCGGGTTTAAGCATCTGAGTGACGGAACTCAATACTATGTGCACCCGGACAATCAGTCCTATAACGGAACTACAACGCTCTGTCAGCCAATCGGTGAGGCAATCATTCTTTTTAGCAGCATGCTTTCTTCCATTATGAATGCAGACCAGCAAAATCCTTTTGGTGACTATTGGGTCAGCAGTAATAAGGATGAGTACTTTCTGGAAATAAA
>JAEEKM010000123.1 GCA_016282455.1 Treponema sp.
AAAAATAATTGCATCCTGATTCATGTTCTTTAAAAGGACTGCAAGTAAAAGGCTTCGGCTGTCACAGTCACTTCCACCCCCAAGCAGCATGGAAGGAAGGGAAGCAAAATCACTTGTGTTTGTGTCCCTTTCGTAGGAAAAAGTCTGAGTCCAGCTAAGAAGTTTCTGGGCAAGGTCTGTTTCATCTTTACAGAAGGGAGCGAGGGCATTGTAAATGTCAAAAGAAACCCGCATAAGTCTGTGAAATGAATCGCGGTAAATCATGCGGTAGTAGCGCTGCCATGCCTCTTTCCATAAGGGGCTTGACTGGTAGTAGAGAAGCACATTGTACTCCCTGTCAATCAAAAACTCACTGGCTTCCCTGTCATTTTCCTTTATAAAAGTTTCTATTTTTTTTCCGTCAATCTCAAGGCTAAGTGGAACCTTATCTTCAGAAAGAGGATATGCATAGCGGGTGAGCATGCCGGTTTCAAAGTAGCTGCCCTTATCTATGCAGAGACTGTCAATAAAACTTGTCATCATGGGAGCACAAAGGTCTGCATTTTTTTCCTCCGCCCAGGTAAGTAACACGATGGTTCCCTCCCCCTTTGGCAAAACTGCCGCTGCCCCATAGCCCGAAGAAGGAATGCCCAGCATGTTTGCAGTAAAGGTTCCTATTGCAGAAGTCTGGTTTCTCCATTCAAAAGAGTCCGCCTCTCCGTCTGCACCGAACCTGTCAAGAACATCCGTTAAGGCTTCAAGACTTCCAGAGTAGCGTTCTTTTGGATAAAGGCGTACAATTGCCTGCACGGGAACTACAGTGTTCTGCAAGTGAAAATAACGGCCCTTATCTCCGCTTTCCACAAGTTCAAAACCTTCCGGCAGGTCCAGCGAAATCATCTGGTTATAGTTTTCAATACCTGTGTAATCTGCAAAAACAGGCGCTGAAAAGAAAATAAAAATCAGCGAAAAAAGAAATAAGCGGTCTTTACCAAAAAGTCTTGTCATTTTTCAAAACCTCTACTATTATTGTCGGAACATGAAAGGCGTTTCCATACTCTTTGAAAATGAAGAGCTCATTATCATAAACAAACAAAGCGGCGTTCCGGTACAGGGTGGCAAAGGAATTTCTTCTTCCATTGACGAAAATCTTTCTAAGGAACTGGGTTACAAAATACATCTGGTTCACAGACTTGACCGTGACACAGAAGGCCTCATGTGCATTGCAAAAAATGCCCCCGCTGCCGCAAAGTGGACAAAAATCATCCAGAGCCACCAGGTAAAAAAAGAATACACTGCCCTTTGTATTGGTCTTCCGGTTCTTGGGAACAAAGTGTCTGAAAAAGGGAGCATAAAAAGCACCATAGAAGCCCACGGAAGACTGCAGGAAGCGGTTTTGAACTTTGACTGCCTGAAAAAAGACCAGATTGAGCACGAAGGCGAGAATATTCCCCTTAACACCTTGCACGTAACCCTTGGCACAGGACGCATGCACCAGATCCGCATTCAGCTTTCCCAGTGCGGCGCCCCCATTGCAGGAGACGACAAACACGGAAACTTTAAACTGAACAAAATCTTACGAAAACACGGCCTAAAAAAACTCTGCCTCTGCTCTTCAAAACTTACCATTCCGCTTAACGGCAAAAATGTTGTATTTACCACCGAACCCAGCTGGCAAAAATCACTTGATCCCCAATCTTAGGTAAATGAATATATATTTACAGGAAACTGGAACTTCGCTCCCGCAGCATATTTCACAGGTCCGGCTTGAAGCTTCGCTGCCAAGAGCCAGGTTGTAGGCGGCTTTTTATCGGACAAATCATTCTGGACCCACAATCTAGTGTTAGCTTAAAAAAAATACTGTGGCTACAAAATGGCACCCGTGAAATCTGCTGCTCCGCTACGTCCCAGTTTCCCCAAAAACGAATATTGTTTTTTTTCCAGTTTTGAAAAAAAAATGAATATTTATATTACTTTGAACAATTGTTAATTATAGTAAACAATTCTATAGTGCGGAGCAGAGGTTCCACTGCGGGAGCATTAATATATTGATATTTAATATTACCAGTTATTAGTAAATAACATGAAATATCTATTGTTTTTTAAGTAAAAATGCGATAAAATATAATAATATGAAGGTTTTGGAATTAAGTTCAATTTCAAAGGAAGAAGGCTGGATCTACTACTTAAACAAGTACAAAGCCACCGCTACCCTTGAAATCCTTGCACAAACAGTTCAAGTTCCTCTAAGTTTTTCTGTAGAAATCAGTCCCTTAGGGCAAAGAACTGTAGAGATTGACGGAATTCCTTCAACCTTAGATTATCCTGTCGTACCAATCAAAAAGGCACTCAGCGCATTTATTACAGACATGTCCTTAAAGGGAACCCTTCCCTAAGGTTTTTTGGAAAAATCATGACATTTTTTACACACACCTCAGAAGAAACTATTGAACTAGGAAGAAAAATAGGAGCCCTGCTTGTAAAGGGAGATGTTCTTGCCATGACGGGAACCCTTGCCGCAGGAAAAACCACCCTTACCAAAGGCATTGCCCAGGCCCTTGGGGTAGACGACAATGTAACAAGCCCCACCTTCTGCCTCATAAGCGAATATGAGGGAAAAAAACTGCCCCTTTACCACATGGACGTTTACCGTCTTGAAGGAGCCGAAGATTTTGCAAACCTGGGCGTAGACGACATGCTCTACGGAGACGGAGTATGTGTGGTGGAATGGAGCGAAAAAGTTGCATCTGAACTTCCAAAGAGAACCATCAAAATCACCATTGAACCACTTGAAGGAAGTGAAAGAAAAATTACCATAGACAACTGGAACAAGGAGACTATAAAATGAAGGCCCTCTCTCTTGACTGCGCACTTTCAAAAATTGCCATTGCCGCAAAAAAAGATGACCAGCTTGTAAAAGTCACTTACGATATAGGAATAAAACAGTCACAAAAACTGCTTCCCGCAATTGATTTTGTAATGAAAGAACTTTCCCTTAGCCCCGAGGAGCTTGACTACACTACCCTTACCCTGGGACCCGGAAGTTTTACTTCACTGCGACTGGGATTAAGCGCCCTTAAAGCACTTACCCTTACGAACAAAGTGCCGGTTTATGGCATTCCCACACTGGAAGCCGCCGCACAGCCCTATCTTTCTTTTGGAAAGAAAATCTTAAGTTCCATTGAATCTAAAGA
>JAEEKM010000124.1 GCA_016282455.1 Treponema sp.
ACGGTTATCAGACTCTTTACGGACACATGAGTAAGATTCAGTGCAAAAAAGGACAGAAGGTTTCTCAGGGAACACAGATTGGTCTTGTAGGAAGTACCGGTTACTCAACAGGACCTCACCTGCATTTTACCGTTTACAAGAATGGAAAACAGATTGACCCGCAGACGGTGCTCAGATAAAATAGAACTATAAGTTCGGAGAGTATATGAAAGGTAAATTTTTTACAGCAGCCGTGGTAATTGCCATTGCTGCTTTTCCTGTTTTAGCGAATGTTTCTTTTGAGAGCCTGGATCTGAACGGAGAAGACCAGCTTCTTTTTACTGCAAAACATGAAATTCCCGGAACACCGGTTTACCAGAGCCTTTTTATGACCCGGCTTGGAAAAAACAAAACAGAAGACTCTCCAAAAATCATGACCTGTTTCCCTGAACAGATGGAACTTTTGAACGGAGGGAAAACCCTTCAGTTAAGAAACCGCTATGGAACTGCCTGGTATGATACAAACAGCCGCAGTCTTTCCTGGATTACTTCTGCAAACAGAATTCCTGTGGAGTATACCCACACTGGTGTTGTGAGCGAAAGCCCTGATGGAAAATGGATCTGCTTTGTCCGCCAGACAAAAAATGCCCTTGGTCAGCTGGTGCTTCAGAATGTGCTCACTCAGGAACAGCAGGTGATTGTTGAATCAACTGCCTTTAGTTATGAAAAAGTTCCCGTTAAGTGGGCAAAAGACAGTGCCTGTTTCCTCTACGAAAAAAATACTTCCGTTTACTTTCTTACACCGGACGCCGCTTTTAAAAACGTTCAGCTTCCCGAAGAGTACAGAAAGATTGGAAAGGGAACAATTTCCTGCGTTGAGTGGACAGACAGAAATGAATTATTGTATATAGACAGCGACATCATCTACCGCATCAGGGAAAACGAACTTTACACAAGAGGTCTTTATGCCGCCCTTGTTGGAAGCGGAACAATTGTCGGTCGTCTGCCTGCAAAGTTTTCTCCTTTAAGGGACAGGTTCTGGGTCAGCCCTGACGGACAGAATCTTGTACTTGTTACAGGGGATAATCTTGTAAGTTTTTACAGCATTGTTACTACAGGATACGATTTTGTAAAAATCAACAGCATCTTTCCCTTAAACACAATAAAGGGTTCTCCTCTTGATTTTGACGTTTACTGGACGAGTGAAAAAAAGCCTGTAATGTGGATTGCACTTTTAAATTATTCTTCGGGAAGAAAATCAAGTTCTGTTTACAGAATCGGAAGCAGCATGGAACTTCTGCTTGACGTGATGAGTTCTGCAAAACCTCAGCTTTCTCCTGATAAAAAACAGGTTGCCTTTACCGGCGGAAACTCAATCTATGTTTATGATGTTGACTCCTGGAAGCAGGTAAACAGACTCTCTGGTGAAAGTGTAATTTCTTTTGTGTGGGCTTCTCCTTCAGTTCTTTACGTGGGCGGAAGTAAGAGCGTGCGCCTGTGGAATACTGATCCCCTCTCTGCAAGTGAAAGCGTGCTTTTCCTTACTTCTGTTGACGAAGCATACTGGAGCGGAGGAAGAGTTGTTGCCCGCTATGGTTCTGAAAACAATTACTATGCCTATGACCCCTTAAAAAATGTGTGGAACAAAATGTCTTCGCAGCCGGAAGCAGAACTTCTTCATTCTGAAAAAAACGGAAGGTTCAGGGTGTTTACAGGAAGTGCCCAGAACAAGCGTTACCGCAATGCCATTTATGTTCGTTCTCTTTCCAGAAATGTAATTACCTATCCTGTTTTCCCAGAGACAGATCTTGTTACACCTGCCCCAAAAAAAGTTGCCTTTGCATTTGATGCCATGGACAATGCCGAAGGACTTGCCCGTGTTCTTTATGTGATTGACGAGTTTGACGTTCCTGCAACTTTCTTCCTTAACGGAGAGTTTATACGCCGTTACCCCACGGAGACAAATCAGATTGTTTCTTCGGGTGCAGAATGTGCTTCGAGTTTTTACAGCACTGCAGATTTAACGGAAAAGCATTTTGTCATTGACGAAAACTTTATCAAGCGGGGTCTTGCAAGAAACGAAGATGAATTCTTTGCTGCAACCAAACATGAACTCTCCCTCTTGTGGCATGCTCCCTGGTATAAGGACACTCCTTTAATGAAGCGTTCGGGAAGTGATGCAGGTTACCGCTATGTTTCTGCTTTTACAAAGTACAGCGACACTTCCAGTTTTGAAGGCAGTGCAAGAAATGTAAAGACTCCCTACTATGATGCAGGTCAGATTATTGACCTTCTTGTGGGAAGCCTTACAGACGGCATGGTAATTCCAGTGAATGTGGGAAAGGGCTATGGTACCCGTCAGGATTATCTTTTTGAAAAACTGGATCTTCTTGTTTCTGCCATTCTTGACTCAGGTTATGAAATCGTAAGCCTGCGTGAAGTGGTGGAAGAATAATTTTACCTTTTACTCAAAGACAGATTAGTCAAAAACAAAAGTTATGAACTTATATGCCAGATAAGAAAGTGGTTCCGGCAGGAAAGACGCCTCTATGTCTTTTTCTGCTACAAGGGGAATGCTTCTGAGTTCTGTGTTTTCAAGCCTGTAGTGAATGCTTCCGTACACTTCTCCGGCTTTTATTTTTCCCCAGAGAACAGGGGGAACTTCTGCGATTGCATGAACAGATGCGGCCGCTCCCGTGGGGGAATCTGAAGCAATAAAAGGAACTGTAAAAGTTTCATCTAAGGCTGGAATAAGTGCGACTGATTTTTTTCTTGCACCTGTTAAACCGATTGTAAAGCGGTGGGCTTTTTCTCCTGTGGGGGCATGATAATCTGCAAAAGAGGAAAAGGCAAATTCCATGAGGGTGGTTCCATCCTTAATCCTGTACAGGTTCCCTTCGGCAGTTCCGTTTCCCGGTCCCCTCATCATTACGCAGAGAAATCTGTTTCCAAATCTTTGGGCAGTAAGGGCAAGGTTGT
Source organism: Treponema sp. (assembly GCA_016282455.1). Taxonomy (GTDB): domain Bacteria; phylum Spirochaetota; class Spirochaetia; order Treponematales; family Treponemataceae; genus Treponema_D. Next base: position 2,959 of record JAEEKM010000124.1, read on the forward strand.
AGCCGCTTTCGTTAATAAAGCCTGTCTTTAAGCCGTCACATCCTGCAAGGCTTTTTAAGAGTTTGTTGGTGTTGTACTGGGTGTAGGTGGGATTCTCTTCTGAAATGCTCTGCCCTGCGGGAAGATTTTTTTCTTTGGGGTATTCGAGCATTTTCTGTGAGTGATATTTTTTTAGGCTTTCGGGGTAACGTTCAAGATATACCCTGCAGAACTGAACAAAGTCTCTTGCAGTGGTAATGTTTTCTTCGCTGTAGCCGCTTGATTCAACAAAATGTGTGTGGGTAAGGCCTAGGTTTTTGCAAACTTCATTCATGCGCTCAACAAAGGCTTCCATGGAAGGACACACATGGTTTGCAACTGCAATAGAAGCATCATTGCCG
>JAEEKM010000011.1 GCA_016282455.1 Treponema sp.
TACCGTCACGTGTTCACCCTGGAAAATTCTATTCTCTGCCACAGAGCCCTCAGCTTTACAAGCAGCTTTTGATGGTTAGTGGATTTGACAAGTACTTCCAGATTGCACGCTGCTACCGTGATGAAGATGCCCGTGGAGACCGTCAGCCTGAGTTTACTCAGATTGATATGGAGATGAGTTTTACAAACCGTGAGGAAGTTCTTTCTACCACAGAAGGAATGATGGCTCACATCTTTAAGAAAACCCTGAACTATACTCTGCCTGAAAAATTTGACCGCATTGCCTGGGAAGATGCCTTTGACTGGTACGGAAGCGATAAGCCTGATTTGCGTTTTGACCTTAAAATGCAGGATGCTTCTTTCATGGCTTCTCTTTCTGACTTTAATGCATTCAAGGCAGGTGCAGCAAATTCCGGCCGTGACGTTCAGAGACACAAGAGAAGTGGTCTTAAAGCCCTTGTTGTTAAAAACGTTGCAGACAAATATTCCCGCAAAACAATTGAAGCTCTTGAAGCCGTTGCAAAAACCTACAAGGCAAAAGGTCTTGCATGGATGAAGGTAGTTTCGACAGACTCAACTACCGGTGCCTTACAGTTCGAAGGCGGCATTTCAAAATTCTTTGCAGGAAAGGAAAGTGAAATCTGTTCAAAACTTGGTGCAGAAAAAAATGACCTTCTCCTTTTTGTGAGCGATGAAAACTGGCAGACAGCCTGTACCGCCCTTGGTGCAGTTAGAAAGCAGCTTGGTAAAGACCTTAACCTCTATGACCCCAAAGACGAGTTCCAGTTTGCATGGATTATTGACTTCCCCTATTTTGCCTGGAACGAAGAAGAGAATCACTGGGAAACAGAGCACCACATGTTCACTCTTCCACAGAAGCAGTACTGGGACACCCTCGAAAGTGACCCCGGGGCAGTAAAGGGAGATTTGTATGACCTTGTCTTGAACGGATACGAACTTGCTTCAGGTTCCATGCGTATTAACGACCCCGCACTTCAGGAACGCATTTTTGAAATTGTGGGTTACAGCAGGGAACGTGCAGAAAAGGCCTTTGGATTCCTTGTTCAGGCATTTAAGTTTGGTGCTCCCCCACACGGAGGAATTGCCCCTGGTCTTGACCGACTGATCATGCTCATGTGCCACGAAGAAAGCATCCACGAAGTAATCGCCTTCCCCAAGAATAATCTTGCTGCGTCACCCATGGATGAATGTCCTTCTGTTGTTGATGAACAGCAGCTTAAGGATTTGCACATTAACATTTTTGATCCGGAAGAGTAAGGGTGTAGAAAATGGATTTTAAGGAGATAATCCTCAAACGGAGGAGTGTAAGAAAATTTTCTCAGGACAAAGTTTCCAAAGAAAAAATAAAGGCCGTGCTTAATGCAGGTCTTCTTGCACCAAGCAGCCGCAACAGAAAACCCTGTGAGTTTTTTGTGATTGAGGATTCCACTCTCCTTAAAAAACTTTCCCTTGCAAAAGCGGCAGGTTCTTCCTTCCTGGCAGACGCTCCCTGTGCCATTGCAGTTTGTGCAGACAGCGAAAAAGCGGACACCTGGGTGGAAGATTCTTCCATAGCCCTTACCCACATGCATCTTTCTGCAGTGGAAGAGGCACTTTCTTCCTGCTGGATCCAAATTCACCTGCGTTCTGCAAAAGACGGAAGTGATTCAGAAAAAATTGTAAGGGAGCTGCTTGGTCTTTCAGAAAACTGGCGCATTGTGGGACTTCTTGCCTTAGGAAATTCCACAGAAGTTCCCTGTCCTCACACCACAGACGACGCCGACTTTACAAAAGTTCACTGGCTCTAAATTTTCAGCATAAAAAAAAGAGGACTGCTTATGTAAAAAAACACAGGCAGTCCCCTCGAAGATCAAGTTTCTAAACTAAACCCTGAACTGTGACATCTGGCTTTCAATTCCCGTAATGGAATCCTTTAACTTAACTGCAATGTCAGAAAGGTCTTCACCGGACTCACTGATTTTTCTTGCACCGGTAGACATCTGATCCATGCTTTCTTTCATCACGCTGCTGGACTTCTGCAGACCGTCAATGTTATCCAGAATAATCTTGCTTTCACTGGTCATCTTGCGGGCAGCATCAGTAACTTTTCCGGTACTGGTGTTCATGGTATGAAGGGTTTCCATAACCTGTTTGCTTCCTTCGTTCTGCTCTTCCATGGCAAGTTTAATCTGCTTTACAAGCTGGTTGGTGCGGGCAATTTCACCGGACACTGCATTAAAGGACTGACTTGATTCCTGTGAGGCACTAACTACATCAATGATGGATGTCTGAATGCTCTTAAGCTGGTCACCGATTTTCTTTGACTGAGAAGAAGAGGTTTCTGAAAGTTTACGGATTTCATCTGCAACCACGGCAAAACCTTTACCTGCGTCTCCTGCGTGTGCGGCTTCGATGGCGGCATTCATAGCAAGAAGGTTTGTCTGTTCTGCAATGTTTGCAATGGCACTGTTTGCTTCCTGCAGCATTTTAGATTTTTCTTCAATCTGAGAAATCTTTTCGTTAACGGCCTTCTGTTTTGCAAGACCGGTTTCTGATTCTTTTTCAAGCGAAGTAAAGGAGTTTGCCATGCTGTCTACGGAATGGTTTACGCTCCTGATGTTTGCCACCATTTCTTCTACGGCACTGGAAGCAGTTGCAACTCCTTCTGACTGTCCCTGAATCATGTGTTCAAGTTCGTCAATGCTGTTGGTGATTGAGTCAACTGCACCTGCGGTCTGCTGAACGTTCTCTGCCTGCCTGTCAATATTACCATGCACGTCATCAATTGAACTGATAATCTGAGAGATGGAAGAGGCAGTGTTTTCCATTGATGTGGACATGGTCATGCCAACGCTTGTAAGTTTTTCTTCTGACTGTTTAACGGTTGCA
>JAEEKM010000125.1 GCA_016282455.1 Treponema sp.
CAGAACCCATGGGAAGGGTTGCAACGGGAGTAAGTTTTGCAAAAGAGGAAACATCAATCAGAGGTCTTGGTGAACGGTAAACCACAAGGGAACGAATTGTACTGCCTTCTGTTTTCTGGGGCAGGTTCCAGGTAACAGTTATTTTTGTAGAGGAGGAACCATAAGCATTTATGTTGGTTACAATAGGGCGGGCAGACTGGGCTACAGCAGTGCCGCTAAAAAATACAAAGCCTAAAAGAAGGACTTTCACAAAAACAAAAAAATTATTCTTCCGTTCCATTCATATATAATGAAACAAAAGAGCGCTTTTTTCAAGTACATAGTTCCTTTTACACCTTCACTGTCATTAATATGCGTTAATCTAAATGCTAAAAAACATACGTTAAATGGAAAATTGACACTCCACTCCCGTGTCATCTGCCATGGGGCCTGCCACGGTTGTAGGCGACTTCTTTTGGGGCTGATTATTATGAACCCACAATTTAGATTTTGTGTTTGTGTTAACTGCGGCTACAAAGTGGCACCCATGCCAGCTGCCACTCCGTTGCGTGCCAATTTTCCTTCACAATGATTGTATTTACAAGCAATTATCAATATAGATATATTTGTGGATGAAAATTGGTCCAATTAAACTCTTATGAAAAAAAATATTAAAAGTACGCTGAAACGGAGCAGAGGTTCCGATTGCCGCCCCCTTCATCTTGAATACAAAAACATATTTTGTTAAAATAAGAAAATTTCAAAAGGAATTATTTATGCTTTACTATTTGGGTGGATTTTTAAAAAATTACTTTGGTCCTGCACGTCTTTTACAGTCCTATGCAGTGCTTATTGTTCTTGCTCTTTACATTGGTTTTTTCCTGACAGAAAAACTTCTTCCCAAATTTTTTAAGTTCCTGCCCAGCGACAGGGGAAGGGAATTCACCCTTACAAAAGAGGCGGCAAAAGGTAAACCTACAGGAAGCGGCGTTGTTTTTATTACAATGTTTGTCATTCTCTCTTTCCTCATTGTTCCCCTTGATTTTGTTCAGTGCGGAGTGCTTGTCCTTACCTGGCTCATGATGCTCACCGGTTATCTAGATGACAGAAGTGAAAAGGGCTGGGGCGAATACATAAAGGCTTTCCTTGACCTGGTTATCTGTCTTCTTGCGGCCTTCCTTCTTGCACACGGACTCGGTAATGATTCTCCCACAGGTGAACTCTATTTCTGGCTTCCCTTTGTTTCACATATCATAAAAGTTCCTGTCTGGCTTTACATCATCATCACTGTTATTCTTCTCTGGACTTCTGTTAATACCACAAACTGTACGGACGGAGTAGACGGTCTTTCTTCTTCACTGGTGATTTTTGCCCTCATTACAATGGGACTCATTTTCTATGTAGTTTTGGGTCACGTTGACATTGCGGCCTATCTTCTTGTTCCCCATCTGCCGGACGGTGCAGGCTGGGCTGGAATGACTTTCTGCCTTGCAGGTGTTTTAATGGGCTACCTCTGGCATAATGCCTTCCCAAGTTCCGTTCTTATGGGAGATGCAGGTTCACGTGCACTTGGTTTTTACATCGGTGTCTGCGTAATGGTTAGCGGAAACCCCCTGCTTTTCCTTGCCACCTCTTCCATCATCTTTATTAACGGCGGTATGGGACTTCTTAAAGTGGCGCTTAAACGTTTCTTCCATATTTCAATTCTGGAGAACATACGCTTCCCCCTCCACGACCACATGAGGAAAAATCACGGCTGGTCTCCAACCCAGGTGCTTATAAAATTCTTAAGCATTCAGATTCTTATTACCGTTGCCATGCTGGGAATCTTCTTTAAGATTCGTTAAGTCTGGAAAAAAATTAAAAAAAATTAAAAAAAATTAAAAAAAATTTTAAAATCATTTGTCCAAATGACCCTTCCCGCACCTAGATATATATGGGTGGCAGATAAATGCAGAGAATGCAAAATGCCGCCCTGTGAGGTGCCAGATGAAAATCATTAGTTTTTCTCCTTTTGGTTACGAAGGAGCCTTGGTTCATGTTGAAGTCGATTTAAGACGCGGTATTCCTGCCGTAGACATGGTAGGTCTTGCAGACGGGGCTGTTAAGGAATCCCGGGAAAGGATGCGGAGTGCAATAAGAAACAGCGGTTTTGACTTCCCTCCTGAACGGGTACTCATCAGTCTTTCTCCTGCAGATTTGAAAAAAGAAGGTGCTGGCTTTGATCTTGCCATTGCCCTTGCAGTTCTTGCCGCTTCACAGGAAACTTATTCTGAAGAAAATGCTCCCAAAGGTAAAAGTTTTTCTCAGGAAAGTATTCTTGTTATGGGGGAACTTGAACTAAACGGAAATGTGCGCCCTGTAAGGGGAATACATGCGGCAGTGAGTACGGCAAAATCTTACGGCATAAATAAGTGCATAGTTCCTTCTGCCAACTTAGGTGAAGCCCTGGAAGTTAAGGGCATAAAAGCTTTTGGTGCATCAACCCTTACAGAGGCATTCTCTGCTCTTTCTGATGTGTCCCTTTTTGCAGAAAAAAAATCTACTCAGGAAAACTCCAGCCTCTCTTTACCCAAGGGGGCGGTTTGTATTGAAGGAATTTATTTTCCTGCCTTTGATGAAGAAAATGATTTTAGCCACATTAAAAATCAGGCAAGGCTTGTGCGGGCTTTACAAATTGCCGCAAGTGGAAGACACAACCTTCTTGCATTTGGTCCTCCCGGCTGCGGAAAAACTCTTGCCCTGCAAAGGTATCATACCCTTCTTCCTCTTTTAACTGATGATGAATCACATTCGGTTACCCGCATTCATTCGCTTGCAGGGCTGCTTCCTGCTGGTAAGGCGGTAATAAGAACTCCACCTTTCAGACAGCCCCATCAGACCGCTTCGGTAGAGGGCATGTGCGGTGGTGGCATTCACTGCATGCCGGGAGAAGTTTCCCTTTCCCACAACGGTACTCTCTTTCTTGACGAGGCGGCAGAGTTTCGTTCAAGTGTACTTCAGATGCTGAGGGTTCCGCTTGAAACAGGAAACATAACTTTAAGCCGTGCAGGAAGAAGTACCACTTACCCGGCCAGATTCCAGTTACTCATGGCAACAAATCCCTGTCCCTGTGGTTTTTACGGCTCAAGGGATCGTCTCTGCCTCTGTTCTGCAAAAAGCGTAGAACTTTACTGGAAAAAGTTTTCAGGTCCTCTCTTAGACAGAATGGATATCCGCATTGCAGTAGATAACGGTTCAAAAGAAAAGGAAAGTTCTGTAAGTACGGAGCAGTTAAGGGTCGCAGTTGCAAAAGCAGTAAGAGTTCAGCGGGAGCGGCAGGGTAAACCAAACTCCTATCTTAACGCAAGTGAAATAAAAGAGCACTGCATAAACTATGCGGGTGACGAAGCAAAAAAGTTTCTTGAACGCACTTGTGAAAAAAATGATTTTTCCCAGCGGGCTAGAGCCTCCTGCCTGAAACTTGCAAGAACCATCGCCGACATGAGGGAAAGTTCTATAATTGAACTTGCAGACATGGAAGAAGCCGTGTCCTTTAGAAGGGAAATTGCCGCTATGGAAATTGCAGCAATAGAAATGCTTGTGTAAAAAAAAAAATCCGCCCTGTTACAGAGCGGATAAGTACCGGTTCTGAGACTTGAACTCAGACACGCTCGCGCGCAACAGATTTTGAGTCTGTCGTGTCTACCATTCCACCAAACCGGCATTAGTAAAATGAGTATACAAAAAAAAATCAAGCATTGCAAGGGGTGTTTCATAAATGGATGAAGTCAGCTATAATAGACTCATGGCCCATGTAAGCTCAGTGGCAAAAGAAACTGCAAG
>JAEEKM010000126.1 GCA_016282455.1 Treponema sp.
ATGCGTGCATTGTCTCTAAGCAGATTTAAGATTTCTTCTGTGCCGTCCATGGGTTCCTCCCTATTCATATTGGCTTATTTCAAGAGAATACTGTATTTTGCACTTTTAAGCAATGGAAGGGCTTCCCGGTGGGAGTGGCAGTTAATATTTTAAGAGAATGTTTAGTTTAAAATTCTGTTCTACTTTCAAAACACATCCGCTCCCCTGTGGCAGGGTGGGTAAAAGTTAGCTTTGCGGCATGAAGCATCAGTCTCTCTCCCGGAAGGCAGGTTCCGTAGAGGGTGTCGCCGATAATGGGTATGCCAAAACCGTGGCTGTCTGCACTGGCAAGACGGAGCTGATGGGTGCGGCCCGTGTGGGGAATGAACCTTACCCTTGTAGCCTCAGAAATTTTTCCTGCGGGGCTTTTGTATTTTTCCACTCCCAGTATTTCCCATTCAGTTACGGCACTTTTTCCATATACATCGTCCCAAATCTGGTGGGGTCTGTTTTCTACATCCAGTCTGAAAAACAATTCCATTTTGCCATGAGGGGCAATTCCTTTTTTAATTGCATTTCCGTCAAGCAGTGCCAGGTATTCTTTTTCTGTCTCCCTCTTCTCAAACTGACGGTTTAATTCACGGTGACTTTCTTTGTTTAAGGCAAGTACCATGAGTCCGCTTGTTTCCATATCAAGGCGGTGTACGGCAGGCTGTTCAATGCAGTCAGGGAAAAGTCGGCGCACTCTGTAAGAAACACTGTCTAATTTTTCAGGACCACGGCCCGGAACACTTAAAATGCCGCTTTCTTTGTTTACAACAATAATATCCCTGTCCCGGTAGAGAATGCGGAGGCCAAGCATTTTGTTCAGGAGGGGAGCACATCGCTCGTCGCAGGGAGGAACGGCGGTAAAGGAAGGGTCGTTTGGAAAAAGAATTTCGCACAGGGAAAGAGGAATTAAATTGTTTGAAAAAGCAAAATGAAAAAGTTTTGGAGCACAGCATTCCCCTGTTCCAGTGGGCGGATTTTTTCCATTAAAGATTTCTGAAAGGCTTAAAGTTTTTCCGTCAATGCATTTAAAAGAATACAGCTCGTGAAATTTTAAAAGTGATTCTGTGGTAAGGGCTTTTCTTTTTTCAAGAAGTTCTGCTTCTTCTTTGGTTGGGGTGCGTGAATCAGTGCGCAGTTTTTTTAATTCATTTATTTTTTTTGTAAGAAGATGAATTTCTTCATCATTTTTTTTAAGGGCCAGGTCTATTTTTTCAGGCGAAACTATTGGAGGGACAATTATTGTTTTTTCACCTTCAGAAAAATTTTCTTCATCAGCATTTGCAAAAGAAAGACTTCTTGAAGTTCCGCTTGTGGTAATGAGGTTTATTTTTTTTCCAGTCCTGTCTCTGCACACAAGGCAGCCGAGCATTACTTCATTTTGTGAACGGACAAGGCTTTTTCTAAGTGGCTGTGAGAGAATGAGATTTCCCTTTTTTATTTCTTCTGCAGTTTTTATGCAAAAGAGACGGGCTTCTTCTTCTGGCAGGGGCGGAAACATTTTTTACCGGAGTTTTTTTGCGGCCTCAGAAAGAAGCAGTGCGCTTACAGAACTTTCCGGTTCAAAGTGAATGCCGTCTTTTAGATTAAGGTATTCATTTTCCACACAGCCCATTACTGCATCAAAGTCTGCATTGCCAAAGGGAAGATCCTGGAAGGGAGAGGCTTTTCTTTTGGAAAGTTTTTCTGTGTAAGGGGCGGTGTTTTCCATGCCGGTAAGGTAGGCGTGAACATTCCAGAAAAAACGTGCGGCAAGAACTTTACTGCAAAAATCATTTTCAAGCGGCAGGGCAGATTCTTCCGTTACACTGGAAAGAAAACCAAGGGCACAGGCTTTTCTGTAAAGGGTGTTTTGTGAAGCAGCACTTCCTCCCAGAAGGGACTGCAGTTTTTCATTTTCCTGACAGGCAATAACAAGAAGTTCCCCCACAGTGACTGTGGATTTTTTTAACAGGTCTGTGCCGGCTTTTTCACTTCCGGTAATTTTTCTGTACTCCCAGGCTTTAGCGCGTATGTCTTTGTAGGCATTTTTATAAAAGGCAGGAAGAGAAATAAAGGCTGTGTCAAAAAGAGAAAGGGATGCAGCGTATTGATTTTCTCCGTAGGCCTGTAATGCTTTTTCCAGAGTGAGCAGGGCTTTGTCACGGGAGGTGGAAAGTTTGGCGGCTTCTTCGTCCAGTGAATGAACAAGAGAAAGTCTGTTTGCAAGAATAACCCCCTGAACTTCTCCCTTGTAAGTATTTACAGAATCTGTGTAGCATTCTTTGGCCTTTTTGCGTTTTCCTTCCATGAGGTAAATTCTTCCCTGCAGTGCCTGAAGCTTTGCGTATTGTGCTTTTTGTACCGAAGAGGAGGCGGCTTTTGCATCTTCTAAAAGACGGGTAAGGTTTTCACCTGAAGAATCGGAAGGCATTCCCATAAAAGTCTGGGCATCCAGTTCACAAACTCTTTTTTCAAGCAGAGTCATGGCATCTTCTTCAAGACTGTCTTCTGTTGAAACCTGCACATCATCTTTTAATGTGGCGCAGGAAAAAAAGTTCATGAAAAGAAAACTAAAACATAAAGCAGTCAGGCTTTTGTAAAAAATTATTTTTTTCATTTTACCTACCTCAAGTTCCAGGCGTTAAGAGTATTGTTCATGGAAACCGTAAAGCATTCGGCGCGTTTGTCTCCATTTGTGTCCATGAAAGAAGGAGTGCCCCAGCCTGCAAGAGGGAAGGCAGTGAGCAGTTCCAGTTTTTCGTTAAAGCCATAGATTGCATTTCCGTCAGGGCAGACATAGACATGGGAAACTTTATTTTTGTTTGGTTCAAGCACGCAGAGGAAGGGATTTTCTGCACTGGCGTTTGGAATCTGAACAATGAGCACTTCTCCCTTAGGTGAAATTCTAAAGAGACGGGCATCGCTTGAAAGAGCATAAAAGTAGGAGTCGCTTGCAACAAGATTATGGAAAAAGATTCCCTCCAGCTGTTTGGGGAAACCAGTTTCCATTCTTCCGTCCCTCCAGAGCGAGAGTTCTCCGGACTGGGTAATGAAGGCTGTAAGCAGAGAACCTTTTTGTTCCATAAGGGCCGGTGAACCAAAGGCAATTCCGTTTACTTCCATAGGTGCATCTTCGTTTATGCAGACTCCGTTTTTAACAATAAAAATACTTCCCATGATGGATTTGTCGTAAAGGGCAATGTTTTCTCCCAGAACACCGGGGGCGGCTTTTAGTGAACCAAAAAGCGGAAGTTCAACGTATCTGGTTTTGCCGTTTGTTCCTACAAGAGCAAGACTTGAGTTTGAAAGGGGAACTGCAAGTCCTCCTGCAAAGGCAGATGCATCTGCACTTGGAGTAGAAGAAAGAGTTATTGGGAAGCCGGCTTTTATCTGTAAACATGAGTTAATAAGGTAAACTTCTCCGCGTCTTGTACTTGCCCAGATGCAATAGCTGTCGTCAGAAGCAGATGTGTTTTCCGTAATAAAGCAGGGGTCGGGAAGAGTGAGTTCTGTTTTTTCCTTTGTGACGGTATTAAGTGCAGAGAGTTTTGTCTGGTCTTCAAGCCAGAAAATAAAAGGACCGTCCTTTGTCTGTTTTGCAATGGTATAGGGTGAAGGTTTACCCAAAAGTTCAAGCGGGAATCCGTTAAGTGAACGCAAGTCTCCTGAACGGCGGGAAACTGCATTTAATGTAAGCGAAAGATTTGAGTTTCCCAGAGCAAGGTCTGTGCGGCCAATGGTGTAAAGGTCAAGAATCTGTGTGAGTACATTATCGTTTCTTAAAAAGAAAGGTGTACTTTGTGCCAGATTGTAAAAAAGACTTAGCGAAGTTCCTCTTGTAAGGCGGGGCTGTACGTCTTTCCATTCCTCTTTCATTGCAATGAAACTTCCTGCAGCAGATGAAGAGTAAAGGGCAGAAAGCGGTTCCGGAGAAAGAGAGAGATAGATGTAACCGTCGTGAACATAATAGTAGGCCGAAGGAAGATTTATGTTAAAGGCTCCGAGAAGTGCCTGTAAAAACGAAGGAAGCATGAGCTGGGGGAGTCGCATTCCGTCTACAATAAGGCTTGTGTCGCTTTTAACAATTATAGAAGAAATCACCCTGTCAAAAATTTTCTGACGCTGCTTTTCGTCCTTTACCTGTATTGCAAAAACCGGATTGTCTACTCCTTCCATGCCGAGCACTGCAAATTCATTTCCACTCCAGGAGAAAAGTAAATCTTCCAGTGAAGTATTAAACAGTGCCTTGCAGAGAGAATTACCTGTAGACCAGAGACTGTCTATTTTCTTTTCAGGCGGTAAGAGGGGGAAGGCTGCATTTTTCAGTTCTTCCAGAGAGCCTGCATTTATGAGGGTGTAATACTGAACCCTGTCGCTTAGTCTTACAGGAAGTGACGGAAGTTTTGAAGGAGAAGTTACCAGTCTGGAAAGTGAACTGTTTTCCGGCGGGTCTAAGGGAATATTTGCTTCTGCCTTAATGCGGGAATCTGTTATGCCAAAGGAGATGAGGCTGAAAGTATTTTCTTTAATAAGGGGGAGCAGTTGTGAGAGCATGTAATTGTCTTCTGTAGAAGTAAGGAGTGTAGAAGAAAGTTTTGAAGCATTTGCAATTACATGAATTGGATTTTCTGTTTTTGTTTTTATGAGCATGAGGGCATCTTTTGTGTAGTCGCTGCTGTTGTCTATGGTAATTGCCCTTTCAAAAAGTTCAAGATTGCTTGAAAGAACAAGAGTGTTCTGTATTGGCTTTATGTAAATTGTCATGTCATTGCTTACATGAAAAGCGAAAAATTTTTCTACGCCAGGGTGAAGGGTAGTTTCTATGTAATAAAGATTTTCTACATTGATTAAAGATTTATAGAGGGGAAGAAGACGGGTGGCAAGGGAAAGAAAACTTAAGTCCACCACTGCAATAAAATCTGTAAAGGAATTTTCTGTGTAAAGGGCTGCATCTATTTTGCGGGAAGCGGCCAGGGCCACAAGTTTATTTTGCCTTAGGGCAGAGGTTCTCCAGGACATGAAGGCCGGTCTGAGTGAAAGGAATTGTGGCTGTGAAAGAATTATGTCTGCGGCTTCAAGATCCACAAGGGGGTTAACTGCTTTCCATGCATTGTCCATGTGTAAGTGAAGGGAATAGTCTGGAGGAAGCATGGAAAGGGAATTCTTTTTATGAAGGGCGGAAAAAATAAAGCCGGCCAGTAGAAGCAGCACCACGAAGAGGACAAGCCAAAAAATGCCAGTCAGCAGTTTTATAAAAAAAGGTTTCTTTTTCTTTTTTGTCTGTTCTGTGTGATGCTGCTCTTCCATAAAATTAGTCCTCCATTTCGCGGTAGGTGTCAAAGTCTGCAAGCATGCGGGGATCCTTGTTTTTGTCAATGAGACTTACCACAACTGCTGCTAAAAGACAGAGAACGAAGCCGGGAAGAATTTCATAGAGGCCGAAGATGGGAGCAACACTTGCCGGAATGTTGTGCCATACAACAACTGTAATTCCACCTGCAAGAATACCTGCTATTGCACCTTTAGCAGTTGCACCTCTCCAGAAGAGGGCAAGAAGAATGAGGGGGCCGAAGGTTGCACCAAAACCTGCCCATGCATAACTAACCAGACCAAAGATGGAACTGTTTTCATTAAGAGAAAGCAGGAAGGCAACAAGTGCAATTACAAGAACTGTAATGCGGCTTATGCGAACCATTGTGTTGGGGTCAAACTTGCGCTTTAAAATTGTCTGACAGAAGTCTTCACTGAATGCACTGGCGGCAACAAGAAGCTGGCTGTCTGCAGTACTCATGGCGGCGGCAAGAATAGCACAGAGGAAAATACCTGCAATGAAAGGCTGGTAAGTCTGGAGGAAGGTAGCAATAACTACAGTTTCCTGTTTTCCGTCTGCAAGCGGAGTGTTAAGATATGCTTTTGCAAAGGCACCCACAAGCATTGCACTGAACATTGCAATTGTTACCCATACCATTGCAATTCTGCGGCTTATTTTAATTTCCCTGTTGCTTCTGATTCCCATGAAACGTACAAGAATGTGAGGCATACCGCAGTAACCAAGACCCCATGCAAGGGATGAAATAATGCTCATCAAACCAAAGTTCTCATCCCCAGAAGAAGAGAATGGGTTTAGGAACTGGCTTCCGAAAGCACTCACTTTTTCCACTGCCGCCGCAGGTCCGCCCATGGAGATGGACATTACAACAACTGTAATTACCAGTGCAACGAACATAAGTGTTCCCTGAATGAAGTCTGTTGTACACACTGCACGGAAACCGCCAAGAAGTGTGTAAAGAAGAATTACCACAACACCGATTACAAGTCCGCTTAAATATGGAAGATTAAATACAGTGTTCAAAAGTTTTGCACAGGCAACAAAACCGCTGGCAGTGTAAACTACGAAGAAGAGAACAATGAATATGGAAGAGATTGCACTGATGATGTGTCTGTCGTCTTTAAAACGGTTGGTAAGGAACTCTGGAATTGTGATTGAGTTTCCGCATGAAACAGAATATTTTCTGAGACGCTTTGCAACAATTAGCCAGTTGAGGTATGTTCCTATTTCAAGACCGAGGGCTGTCCAGAATGCTTCTTTCATTCCGGTAAGGTATGCCACTCCCGGAAGACCCATGAGCATCCATCCGCTCATGTCTGAGGCTTCCGCACTCAAGGCTGTTGTCCAGGGACCAAGGTTTCTTCCACCAAGGAAAAAGTCTTCTGAACTGTTGTTTTTTCCCATGAATGAGACGCCGATGTAAATCATCATGCCCAGGTAGAGCACGAAGGCGGTCATCATTTGAATCATTGAACCAGTCATTTTTTTACGCTCCTGTTCTTTTTTTTATGATTTTATCTGATATAGGAGCTTTATTCAAGTTTGCATGGACAAGAAAGGCCTTCTTATGATATACTTGTGCAACGTGGAGGCGGACAATGGACGAATCAAACATCGAGATTCCACTGGGTACGATTGAAATTTGCGAAGGTTTTATTAAAAATCCAAGAGCAGTTACTTCAGTGACCATTCCAGAAGGTGTGCAGGTAATTGGAAAAAGGGCTTTTGCCAGTTGTGTTAATCTGCATGAAATAACTCTTCCCGCAAGTATTGTATCAATCGGAAGATATGCATTTGCAGACTGCAGTTCTCTTGAACAGATTGAAGTTCCTGAGGGCGTGCGCTATATAGACGAAGGAACATTTTCCGGCTGTACCGGCATGCAGTACGCTAAGCTTCCCAACAGTGTGATTGGTGTTGGCCCCAGGGCATTTGAAGCCTGTACCGGTCTTAAAGGCATTGAACTTTCAGATAATATCATGTCCTGTTCTGCAAAGGCATTCCCCGGTACCGGACGCATTCTTCTTACAAACCGCACTTACAGGGATTTAAACGGAATGGTGGTGAACACCGCAAACAATATGCTTTTGTTCTACCGCGGAGAAGAAACAGATGTTGCAATTCCTGCAGAAGTAAAAGGTATTGGTGACTACGCCTTCTTTGGAACAAGCGTTGCCTCTGTAAAAATTCCGAATACGGTAATCAGTATTGGAGAACTTGCATTTGCCCAGTGTCCGAATCTTTCAAAACTCAAACTTCCTGATTCAGTGAGCAATATTGCAACCAGTGCTTTTGATGCCAACGTTCAGCTTTTCTGCCACCATGGTTCCGCTCCGGAAAGCTGGTGTCTGGAAAGCGGCCTTAAGCGCCTGCGTTAAAATCCTCACCATGTAAATGGAAACACTGTAGGGGCTGTCCAATAAGATAATTGTCTACGGTCATTGTGTTTCGACAGGCTCAACAACCAAGGCTCTCGAAATGACCATGTACACAAAACATGGTGGTTTCGACAGGCTCAACCACCGAAACTTGTATTTTTCAGACAGCCCCCTCTTTATTTTAAACCCATAATCATTACAGATGGGACATGAGGTACATTTTAAAGTTGTCGAGGCTCATGGGTCTTGCGTAGTAAAAGCCCTGGGCGGCATCACACTTCATTGAACGGAGAAGTTCTACCTGCTCCAGGGTTTCAACTCCTTCGCAGATTGTGTATTTGTTAAGTTCATGTGCCATCTTAATCAGGCTTACAAGAATTACTCTGGAATTATCTGACACTTCTGCGTAGTGCAAAAAGCGCTGGTCAAATTTTACCACGTCAACAGGAATTTCGGAAAGAATGTTTACGGAAGAATCTCCTGTTCCAAAATCATCAAGACAGACAACAAAACCATCTTCGTGAAGGGCACGGGCCATTTCTTTAATGACAACTTCGTTTCCGCCTGCCTGGTGTTCATCAATTTCAAGTTCCACAAGACGGGGTGAAATGTCGTATTTTTTGAAAAGGCGGTTAAAGTCGTAAGTAAAAGTAGAAGAGTCATGGTTAAGCCGGGAAATGTTCAGGCTGATTGGCACCATGGGAATTTTTTCCTGAAGACACTGCTGTATAAAGTTGAATACAGTTCTGTAAACAAAGAAGTCTACTTTTGCAACGTAACCGTTTTTTTCCAGAATAGGAATGAACTGGTCTGGAGTGAGCACTCCGTTTTCTTTTGTCTGCCAGCGGACTAAAGCTTCTGCTCCAATACAGCGTTCTCCGGTAAGATCCATTTTTGGCTGCAGCATGATAAAGAATTCATTTTCTTCAAGTGCTTTTGCAATGGAGTTTTCTATGCGCTCTTCTTTTTCCCGCTGCTTTTTAATTTCATTATCAAAAACAGAAAAGTTTTCTACCATACTCTCCTGTTTTGAACGGCGGGCGTAACCTGCCTTGCTTATCATGTCCTTAACATTTAGCGGATGGTCACTTGTTCCAAAGTCAATTACGTTACCGCATTTTACAACCACGCGGAATCCTTCTTCGCTCAGGAGATGTTCCTGCAGAATATTCTGACACTCAGCCATGTCTTTAAGACTGTCGTTTACGGAGAACTCCACTTTCTGAATGATGTAAAAATTATCTGCATAGCCGCGGGCCATACAGCAGTATTTTCTTTGAGAGTAAAGTTTATCCAGTGTACGGGCAATACAGGTGAGCATTCTGTCGCCAGAGCCTGGACCATAAAGCCTGTTGATAAAAGAAAAATCCCTTACGTTAAGTTCTGTAAGCATGAACTTGTCGTTTGGTAAATGTTCAATAAGTTTACCCGCATCCTGTTCAAATCCTGTCATGCTCAAAAGGCCTGTAAGCTGGTCAACCTTAATCTGCTTTTGATAACGGCGGGTATGGAAAATTGTAATGAGAAGGTTGTATAAAATAAAAATTCCAAAGAAGATGAAAACTGCATTTACAATTCTGTAGCGCACTGCTTCCATGGAAGGTTCACGGGTAATGTAAAGTCGGTGTTCATTCTGCAGGCTGTTGTAAAAGTCGTAGGGCATCTGGGTAAAGGCTTTGTTCAGAATTGAAGTAATCAGGTCAGGGTGGTCGCACTTTGCCACAATGCTGATTGGAACTTTGTAAACTACTATGTCCTGGTCACGGAGTTTTTTGTAGTCGTTGATTGAAAAACGCTGCTGAAGTGAAAAATCGTTTATGAGGGCAACATCGTATGTTCCGTGGGAAAGGTAACGCAGACACTCCGAAGCGGAAGAAAGAACTGTTGTTTCATAAGGAATAAAACGTTCTGAAAAATAAGGGAGAACTTTCTGCATGTCCGGTGGAAGAACAAGTCTGAGTTTACGGTTTGTGTCGTAGTCAGGATTGTCAATTAAAAGTACGTCGCGGATGTTCACTCCCGGGGCGCAGAGAAGCCTCACTCCCATGCTGCAGTAAGGGTAGGTGTAATAAATGCCGGTGTCACGCACTTTGTCGGTAATCACTGCATCATAAAGGCATGGCTCTTCGTAGGTAGAAGGACTTCCGCTTCCTTTTTCAAAAGTGAACTCAAGTCCTGTAATGCCGGTAAGGTGCTGCCAGAACTCGCTTCGTATCTGTCCGTTTGTTCCGTCGTAGTTAAAGTCATCGTCCATGACTTTCATGGTTTTGCGGTTCTGAATGTAGTGGCGCTCTGCAGTGCTTATGTTTGCAACATCCACAGAAGGCATGCCGCTTGCACGCACAAGTATATTTTCAAGGTAAAGGGGGTTTCCCTTGTAAAGTTTATTTCTTGCGGCGTTAAGTTCGCTGATAATCTCCCTGTTGCTGCTCAAAAAATAAACGGGATAGTGGCCGAAGGTGTAGATGATTTTTTCTTTTGGATTGGGGGTTGTACGGGTTGAAACATAAAGGTCAATTTTGTCGTTGTCCATCTGCCGGCGTAAGTCTATGTTTGAGTCGCAGGGAACCGGGGTGGCCTGAATTTTATTTGTCTGCAAAAAGGCTTCCAGCAGTTTGAACATTACATAGTTGCGGGACTCGTAACCTATTTTGGCTCCGTTCAGATTTCCAAGGTAAGTACCGTTGTATTTGTTGTTGCTTGCTTTGGTAACCAGCATAAGGTACTCTGTGCCGGAGGGGGCGTCTCCCCAGTAAAGGTCTTTGCCCACAGAAGAATCGTATCTGACCACATCATAGAGAAGGTCTACTTCTCCGTCGTAAACTGCATCGATGGGGGCTTTACCATTTAAGTCCATGAGGTCATATTCCCAGTCAGCGGCATCTGCAAGAAGGCTCATGAGGCTTTCGTAATAAAGGGCGGTAATTCCAGGTGTGTCACTGGAAGAATAATCGTAACTATAATAGGAAGGAATTCGTACCACACGGGCACTTGCGGGCAGGAGAATAAAAAGTAAAGCAAGACAGGCGCTGGTTTTGCGCAGGAATGTTGTAAAATTCATAGGCAAATAAAACAAGTTATTCTATTATAAACCTATTTTTCTCTTTCTTCCATAGGAATTTTTTATTTTTACCCTAAAAGTATAAAAACCTAGCATATTACTTAGGTAATATTTTGCATTTTTTCATATTACCTTGGTAATATTTTGGGCGAATTCCGTATTACCTTGGTAATATTTGCCCCTTTTGCACCTTGTTTTCTGCCGAAAGTGGTGGTAATGATAGAGTAGGCGTGGAAAAAGGCCATGGAAAACAAAAAAACTCCGGTGCATCTTTTTTAAGGTGCACTGAAATCAAAAGGAGATGAAAGGTGAAAAGGAAAAATGTATTTAAGATTGCAGGTATTGTTGCAGGAATGGCAGTTTTATTTTTCATGTCGGGCTGCAAAAACGAAACAAATGTCTCTGACAGAAAACTCTCAATCACCCGCCTGGGATTTGTGGCAGACTATGAGCATCCTGTAACACCGGGGAGCGAGGTAGAGATATTTGCCTATGCAAATAAAAATAAGGGTATTGAGTACAAGTGGAACCTGGAGGGAGAATGGAATGTCATAAGCCCAAACAGAATAAAATGGACTGTTCCTCAAGAAAGTGGGGAGTATGAAGTTTCTGTTGAGGCCAGAGACCCCAACACAGGAGATACCGCTATGGATATTGTGCCAATAACAGTCCTTGATGAAGCGGTCCTTGCTTCCCCGTTGAATTTTTCATGCAAGATAAAAACAAAGACCTGTTTGGCGAACAGATTCATAGGGAACATTGAGGACACAAGTACAACCCACGTCACAAAACGAAAAGATGGAAGCATGCATATTGAATCAGAGAACAGCTCCGGTGAATTGACGCAAACCATAGGCGATGGAGAAAACATATACAATGTGGACGGAGAGGGTAACAAAAGCAACATCATGCGTCTTGATGATTTTTCAAATACGGCGAGAGTGATGACACCAACTTTGCTTTCGCTCGCTTCGCTTATGAATTTCACTGATGACTATGTGCGTAACGGAAGAATGTACTCATTCAGGCAAAAGTCAGGGGAGAAAAGCTACAAAATAGATTTTGACTCACTGCTTGGGCAGGTTACAAGAATACGGAGTGAGAATGATGACAGGACACAAGTTTCAGAGATGAGCATTTCCTATGATGTCAAAGAAGGATTTCTTGTTCCCAGGAAAGTTACAGGAATTGTGACTTATGTAATAGCAGACGTAGAGTACAGGGCGTTTGTTGAGCAGGAGTTTACGGATGTGAAAATCAACTTTGAGGAGGATGAATAAATATGGAAAAGGCAATCATCAAATTCATTCTGGCGTTGGGCTTCATAGCACTTGCACTAACGGGAAACATGCACGCACAGTCCGTATACTACGTAGATACAAATTATGAGGCTGATTTGTTGAATACAGCGAACATTCCGACGGGAAAATCACTTACCGAGGACGGATGGTATCACAGTTCCGCGGGCATAGACAAGACAGCAAAGAAATTCGTGGATAAACTTCCATGCGATGAGGATGTGATACTCTACGGAATATCCCTCGGCGGAGTCGTGTCGCGCCGGATGACACAAATTGCGGAGGAAAACGGAAAGAATGTTGTGGGCTACATCGCCCAGTCAAGTCCACTCAGCGGAGAGCGCCTGACAAACAGGGGATGGGCACTCACGTCCGTCGGGATGATTGGCGGTTATGTCACCATCTGCGGCGGATTTTCGCAAATGTTCTTTTGGCTGGATCTACTGACAGGCCGCTCCGAGGCATCAGGCAAATCCGAAGCGGATGATTTCTTGAGGAATTTTCAGGACAGCGGGGAGACAACGGTGAGTTTCTTAAGAAAACTTACTGAGAAGGCCTCAAGAGATGCCACAGAAATGACAAATGATGAGATTATCAGGGACATATCCATTCCGCTGCTTCAGCTTCTGGCTGGAGATACAGCAGGGCGTGGGGATGAATGGAAGTTCATTCCCGATGTCCTTTTTGACAACCCGAACAACGTAAAGGACCTTGACCCTACGGGGAGTTTCATGTGCGACATAATGAACAATTCAAAGGAAGTGGAGAAGGAACTGAGCCGTACCGTAGATGGACAGAAAAAAGATATACGGCGGGCATTCATCGTCTCAACGAACGGTGATTTGTATGAGACTCCCGCATGGGAAGTCGTCGGCCCTGTGCTCGAATATTTTATCTCCCAGCGGGATTCTTACTGGGCGAAGGCCTGTTCCCAGTGGTGGGCATTTCCCTTCTGGGCGCTCAAGTCTGCGGCAATGAACATTCCGATTGCCACTATGGAGGGATTCCCGCAGGTGTGGTCCTTCTGTGTCTCCGGCTCCAATGACCTCACATCACAGGACTGCTTCGTTCCCGTGAGGGACACATTCCAGGGAAAGAGCCTCGGGATGACCGCTCCGGGATTAAGAAGAAATGCAGACAAAACAATAACGTGCTCAGCCACGTCTCACTTTGACTATGCTCAGGGAACCAGTTTCTCGGCAATCAGAGGAATCGTGGGCAGAAAGAATAAAAAGATAGGAGAGCAATCCTATACACAACAAAAAGAAGCGATAATAGGAGCGTATAATCATGTTACGGACAAAAATGAGACGAATTAAACATGGATTGTTGATCGCATCAATCTCCAGTCTTCTTATCTCTTGTGACACAATGATTGGCTTTATGAATGCCATATTTAGTCCGAGTGAAAAACCATTTGAGAATAAGATTTCTTATCATGCAGAAGAGATTTTTTATATAGAAGATTTGGGATATGAGAACCTTATGTTCTGCTCAAAATCCATAGATTGCGATGATGATTACATCTACTGCATAACCAGTGATGACACTTACTTCAACTCAGGGCATGGTGTGCTTATTGTGACAGACAGGGAGGGAAGAAATAAAAGGTCGTTTGAAGTATGCGGAAAAGCTAGAGAAGCGGGGTTCGAAAATTGTTATGCATATGATTTAATTAGTGTGGATGTATACGATGACCAGATAATTGTCGCAGGACAAGAGGACGCGCTGTTTCCCAGATACACTGAACTTGTATGTTTTGACAAAAAAACTCTTGCTGTCCTTTGGTGCTGGCAGTCCATTGCTGGTGGGAGTAATTTTTATTCGGCAACATCACAATGGAAAGATATGTATGTGCTATGCTATGACGACAAGAAAACCGGCTCTGCTATGTGGATTTCCATCTTGGACAAAAACGGAAATGAACTCGTCACAAGAAAACTGTCGGGCGGAAAACTTCCAGACGTTGGCGAGCCTGTTATTGCGGGCGATTTCCTTTATATGAGGACGGCG
>JAEEKM010000127.1 GCA_016282455.1 Treponema sp.
AAGCAGGCTACATCACCCTTTACGAAGGCATGGCAAACACCCTTTACAATGCAGAACTTACCCTGCAGCAGCCCCTCTTTACCTGGGGAAAAATCTATAACGCAAGGCGGCTCTATAAAAAAATTGCAGATGCAAAAGAACTCCAGTTAATTTCAACACAGAAACAGCAGGAAACAGAACTTGAAACCCGTCTTGCAAGCCTTTATTATCTTGAAAAAATCAAACAGATACTTACGGAAGAAAGAGATTACGCAGACAGACTTGTCTCCTTTAGTGAAACTGCAGAAAAAACAGGAATGCTTCTTCATCAGGATGTACTTGATGCAAAAATGCAGGCAAAACAGCTGGAAATTGCAGAAAGAAATCTTGACGAACAGGTAAACTCCCAGCTTATAGAACTTGAAAAACTTACCCGCATAGAAGGACTTTCCCTTGAGCAGATTGATTATGAATTTGATTCTTCTGTCATAGAAGAAGTAATGGCCTTAAACCGAAGTGAAGTTGAAGCCCATGCACTTTCTTCCACACAGGATTCCATTCAGCTTCTGACCCTGGTTCAGGAAGTGAGTGAAATTGCAACTAAGATTTCAAAAGATTCAGTTAACTGGAAACCAGATCTTGCACTGCAGGTTACGCTTGGTTACGGAGGTTCACGTTTTCCTTTGCTTGAAGAAAACTGGCTTAGAAAAGATGACTGGATGTTAAATCTTTCTGTGGGACTAAAAACAAGTGTCTGGGACGGCGGAAAAAAAGTGAGGGATGTTTCACGAAAGGCAAGTGAAGAACGCACCGCACAGATAAACAAGGATGATGCAAGGGCAACTATCCGCCACACACTGGAACAGCAGTGGAATACTGCCGACGTCTGTACCATGCGCATGGACTACCAGGATTTGAAAATTGAAACCTGTGAATTAAAAATCCAGCAGCAGGAAGTTATTTACAACTCCGGTTACGGAAGTGAAAGTGATCTGCTGACTGCAAAAATTGACTGGTGCAATGAAAGGATTGAAAAGGAAAAACAGGCCTTAAGCCTCATGACCTCCTGCCTGACCATACGATATTTGTCAAAATAACAAAAGATTCCGCAAAAAACCGCAGAAAACCGCAATAAAACGCTTGAAATAAAAAACAAAAACCTTTATGATACGCCCATATTTCAAAAAGCGTGTATGTCTTGAGCCGTAAAGGGTTACGTAGAAATCACAAAAGTCTGACAGAAGTCGAAGGGTGTTTTTTTCTAGTACGGTTCCGGGCAATCATGCTTAGCGTTTCACAGAGAGTGAGCGCACCGCAATTTGCGGAAGGAACTGGAAATGGAAGAAAATCTCTCCTCACAGAACATTGACGGGGAAGTAGTGTCTTCACAGGAAGAACTGCCCGTTAACGCCGAAGTCGACTCTGCCGATTCAATTGCAGAAAATCTTAATGACGAAGAACTTGATGATTCAATCTCTTTTGAAGATTTAGGACTGGACTCAATTACACTTGCCGCAGTTGCAAAAAAAGGCTTTGTAAGTCCCTCCCCCATTCAGGTACTTGCCATTCCCCGTCTTTTGAACGGAGAAGCAAACGTTATTGCAAGGGCAAGAACTGGTACCGGTAAAACTGCCGCCTTTGGCCTGCCTATTGTTCAGCGCCTTAGAACAGAAAGTG
The DNA here is from genome assembly GCA_016282455.1 of Treponema sp. Lineage (GTDB taxonomy): Bacteria > Spirochaetota > Spirochaetia > Treponematales > Treponemataceae > Treponema_D. Next base: position 1,657 of record JAEEKM010000127.1, read on the forward strand.
ATCATGTACGCGCAATCATTCTTGAACCCACCCGTGAACTTGCCATGCAGACCTGCACGGAACTTGCATCTTTTACAACAGGCATTTACCCCCGTGTTGCAGTAGTTTACGGAGGTGCCGCTTATGGTGAACAGCTCAAACAGCTTCGCCGCGGAGTGGAAATTGTTGTAGGTACTCCTGGTCGTGTTCAGGACATGATTGACCGTGGTGCATTAGACATCAGTCAGATTGAATATTTTATTCTTGATGAAGGTGATGAAATGCTGGACATGGGTTTTGTGGACGACATTGAAAACATCTTTGAATCTGCAAACCCTGACTGCCGTGTTCTTTTGTTCAGTGCAACCGTACCAAAACCAATTCTCCGCATTGCACAGCAGTTCATGGGAGAATACGAAATTGTTGAAGAAGAAGGACACGAAGAAGAACCCCTTCTGATTGAACAGAAATACTGGCTTGTAAGGGAGAGTGAAAAAACAGAAGCCCTTGTCCGCCTTATTGATATTTCACCAGACTTTTATGGTCTTGTCTTTGTTCAGAAAAAAACTGACGCTGACCTTGTAAGCAAAGCCCTTGATGAAAAAGGCTACATGGTTGCAGCCTTACACGGAGACATTCCCCAGTCCCAGCGTGAAAAGATTTTACAGAGATTCCGCTCAAAGAGAGTTCGTGTTCTTGTTGCAACAGATGTTGCCGCCCGTGGAATTGACATTGGTGGTCTTACCCATGTGGTAAACTATGACCTGCCGCTTGACGGTCCCACCTACGTTCATAGAATCGGACGAACAGGTCGTGCAGGAGCAGCCGGTATGGCAGTTACATTTGTACGCCCTGAAGAAGCCCGCAGAAAACTTAACTTCCTTAAACAGGCCGTTAAAAAATCTGCCAAGGGTGAAATGACGGAAGGCAGTGTTCCAAGCGTAGAAGAAGTTCTTGAAGCAAAACGTTCCCGCCTCTTTGAGGATGTAAAAACAAAACTCGGTTTAAATCCCGCAGAAACTTCTGAAGGAGAAAGCGAGGATTCATCTGAAGAAAACGCAGTACGCCATCTTCGCAAGGGTGACCCAATCTTTGACAAAATGGCAGAAGAACTTTGTTCAGGACAGGACGCACAGGAAGTGGTTGCATCCCTTCTTGCCGCAACTTATGGTTCAAGCCTGAGCAAAAAACATTATGGAAAAATCAACGCCATTGCAGTTAAGGGTGAAAAAGGCCAGAGGGGTTCAGGCTCTTCTGTTTCTGATAACCAGATCCGCATTTATGCACAGATGGGCTGGAATGACGGCTTTAACCCGCGTAAGATTGCAGAGTTTGTTGCCTCTCTTGTTCATGTTCGTGAACGCGATGTAGATGCAATTGACATGGCAGACAACTTCTGTCTCTTTAGTTTGCCTAAGGAAGCGGGAGAATATGCACTTGATCTTTCAAAACAGGACCCCTCAATTCCACACATGCACCTTGACTCCAAGAGTGTGTCTGGCGGAAGAAGCGGTGGTCGCGGCAGAGGTTTCGGCTGTGGTCGGGGCGGCTTTGGT
>JAEEKM010000128.1 GCA_016282455.1 Treponema sp.
AACAAACGTTCCCTTTAACATCATCAGCAATATTGCAGAAAATATTACTGACCTGCCCGGAGTTTCCTGGCGTAACAAACCAACCCGCAACTATCTGGAAACAGGTTCAATCAGTCATGTGCTGGGTTACGTTGGTGACATTAACCGTGAAGAACTTTATGTCATGTACAACCAGGGTTACAACAATCAGTCTGTGGTAGGTAAAACCGGTATTGAACGTCAGTACGATTATCTTCTGCAGGGTAAGCCCGGACGTGAACTTCGTACTGTTGATGTGCGCGGACGAATCATGAATGAAAAGCCTGTGGTTGAACCACCTCAGAGCGGTAAAAACCTTGTGCTTACAATAGACAGAAAAATTCAGACTCTTGCAGAACAGGCCCTTGGTGAACGAGTTGGAGCGGCAGTTGTGCTTCGTCCTTCAAACGGTGAGATTCTTGCAATGGTCTCTTACCCTTACTTTGATGCAAATCTTTTTTCAACCGACGATGCTTCCAAAGCCTACGATATGCTCACTGCTGACAAAAATAAACCTTTGCTCAACCGTGCTGTAAATGCAACATATCCTCCGGCTTCTACTTTTAAAGTTGTCATGTCTACTGCAATGCTTTCAGAAAAAGCTTTTTCTTCTGAAAAGAAAATTGAGTGTCCCGGACGCATTGTTTATGGAGACAGAGTTTTCCGCTGCCACGTTGGAGTTCCCGGACACGGATGGCTTGACATGAAAAATGGTCTTGCCCAGTCCTGCGACGTTTACTTCTGGGTGGTGGGTCGTGATTATCTTGGTGTTGATATTATTTCTACTTATGCCCGTGAGTTTGGATTCGGTCAGAGTTTAAAAATAGATCTTCCTGCACAGAGCGAAGGTTTTGTTCCTACTGCCCAGTGGAAGGAAAGACGTTATCATGAAAAGTGGCTTGGCGGTGACACAATGAATATGTCCATCGGTCAGGGCTACACTCTGGTAACTCCGCTTCACGTAGCAAACATGATGGCAATGGTCTGTAACTCAGGAAAGATTTACAAACCCCATCTCCTTAAAGAAGTTCGCAGTGGTGCAACAAACGAAATCGAAGAAGTAAAAGAAAAAGAACTCATGCTGGAAAGTACCGTTGCACCTGAAGTGTGGAAAGAAGTACAGGATGCCCTGCGCTACACGATTACAAACGGTACTGCCATTTACCCCATGCACAATAAGACAATTCAGATTGCAGGAAAAACCGGTACTGCAGAAGTTTCGGGAGTAGGTAAGAATCACTGGCACTCCTGGATGGTTGCCTACGCTCCCTTTAATGCCCCTGTGGAAGATCAGATTGTAGTCGTCACTCTGGTGGAAGCAATCAACAAATGGGAATGGTGGGCTCCTTATGCAACAAACATCATCCTTCAGGGAATATTTAACAAGCAGACTTACGAAGAGTCAATTGATGCACTTGGTTTCCGTTCACTCATGACTCAGCAAGGCAGGCGCGAATAATGAAAAATAACATACTTGGCCGCATAGACTATCTTCTCCTGCTTTGTGTGGTTCTTCTTACCACCACAGGAATTCTTTTTGTTTATTCTTCAGGCATTAACTCCGAGGGTGTTCTCGTTTCAAACGAATACATCAAACAGATAATCTGGTCTGCAGTGGGACTTGGCTTTATGTTCCTTGCTGCAATCATGGACTACCGCCGGGTTTACCGCTATGCCCCCTATCTTTTTATTGGTCTTGTAGTAGTGCTTATCTACACCCGCCTCTTCGGACGTCTTGTTAACGGTGCCCGCAGCTGGATTGGAATCGGAGACCTTGGCATTCAGCCTTCAGAAATCTGCAAGATTATTTTTATTCTTTTTCTTGCCTGGTATCTTGACCGCACCCCAAATGAAATTCCTCTCAAACGCTTTATTGTTTCCCTTGCCATTCTTTTTATTCCAATGGCGCTCATTCTTCTTCAGCCTGATTTGGGAACTTCAAGTGTTTATCTTCCGATTTTTATTTTCATGTGCTTTCTGGCAAATGTCCCAGTGCGCTACCTGATGCTTGTAATCGGAACAGGCATGCTTACAATTCTCTTTACAGTCCTTCCCATCTGGCAGTCTGAAATTTTACGCCGCAGTGTTCCGGTCATTTCCGTGCTTACAAACATGAAGCTTCGTCTTCTGGTGATTGCAGTTTCACTTTCTGTAACAATCATTGGTGGAATCGGTCAGCTCATGTTCAAGCAAAAATACTTTTACTGGATCACTTATGTTTTTGGCATAATTACTGTTTCTTTAGGTGCATCCATTCTTGGCGGCAAAGTGCTTCGTCCATATCAGATTCAGCGCCTTATAGTTTTTGTTGACCCTCAGAGTGATCCGCTTGGTTCAGGATGGAACATCATTCAGTCAAAGATTGCAATCGGTTCTGGAAACTTACTGGGGCGTGGTTTTACAAACGGAACGCAGAGCCATTACCGCTTTCTTCCCCAGCAGAGTACGGATTTTATTTTCAGTATTTTTTCTGAAGAGATGGGCTTTGTAGGGGGAATTATTTTCTTTTCAATTTTCCTTACCATGCTTTTGCGCATTATCGTTATCATCAAAAATACTACCAACAGATACGGCTGTCTTATTTCTTCAGGCATTCTTGGAATGTTCTTCTTCCACTTTATCGTTAATGTGGGAATGGTTATGGGCATCATGCCTATTACAGGTATTCCTCTTCCATTCCTCTCTTACGGCGGAAGTGCCCTGCTTACAAATATGATTGCCATTGGTCTTCTTATGAGCATCAATTCCCGAAGGCTGGATTTTTCCGTTGCTTCCCAATGAGGTGTAAATGAATTTAGTAAAGCCCCTGGAAGTTTTTTCTTCCCAGTTGAATACTGTTCAGGCTCCTTCCCGTTATCTTGGCGGTGAATATGGGGCCGTCATAAAAATTCATGAAGCTGACAAACATTATTACAATGTAGGAATTGCTTTTCCAGACCTTTATGAAATAGGCATGTCAAATCTTGCCGTAAAAATTATTTACAACGCACTAAATGCCTTTGACAATATCCGCTGTGAAAGGGTTTTTTCTCCCGACCTTGATTTTGAAGCATTGCTCAGAGAAAAAAATGTTCCCCTTTACACACTTGAAACCGGCATGCCTCTTAAGGAACTTGATTTTATTGGTTTTTCAATTGGCTATGAACTTGGAATTACACAGGTTCTTGCCATGCTGGATTTAGGCGGAATACCTCTTCTTGCAAAAGACCGCAGACCGGAAGACCCCATTGTTATTGCAGGCGGCTGTGGTGTAACAAACCCCGCTCCCTTTGCTGATTTTTTTGATGCAGTAATGATTGGTGAAGCAGAAGATGCACTCTTTGACACAATAAATGAACTTGCCCTTATGAAAGAAAAGGGTGAGTCCAGGGAGTGTATGCTTAAGCATCTTTCTGAAAAATCTTTCATCTGGACTAAAGACAAGGGGAAGATTGCATACAGGGCAGTGCAGGGGAACTTTGGACTTGTTCCTTCTAAACCAAGCTGGTATCCTCTTCCTTCAATTAAACCGGTTCAGGATCATGGGGTTGTAGAAATCATGCGTGGCTGCCCCAACGGATGCCGCTTTTGTCATGCCGGAATGTATTACAGACCCACCCGTGTTAAAAACAGAAAACTCATCATTGATGAAATTGACCATCTTGTTTTTGATGCAGGTTACCGCGAAGTAAGTCTTAATTCTTTAAGCAGTGCAGATTTTCCTGACATTGAAGGTTTGCTTGATGAATTGAATCAGCGTTACAAAGGTTACAATGTTTCTTTCCAGCTTCCTTCCCTTAAGGTGAACAGTCTTTCTCTTCCCATCCTTGAAAAACTTTCTACCGTAAGAAAAAGCGGTCTTACATTTGCAGTTGAAACTCCTGAAGAACTCTGGCAGCTTTCCTTAAACAAAGAAGTTTATGCCCAGCATCTTGAAAGCATTATTCTAGAAGCAAAAGCCCGTGGCTGGAGCAGTGCTAAGTTTTATTTTATGATTGGTCTTCCCGTAGGTGATTATTTTGGAGATGCAAACACAAGCGGAAAAACAGAAGAAGAAGTTATTGTTGATTTTCTTTTAGACATACAAAAGAGAACCCGCATTCAGTGCAATGTAAATGTCGGAGTTTTTATTCCAAAGCCCCACACCGCCTACCAGTGGGTAAGACAGTTAACGCCTGAAGCCGCACAGAAAAAGTTTGACTACCTTTACCAGCATCTTCCCCGCGGAAAGTTTAAGTTGGGCCGTCATAATCTTGACACAACCGTTCTTGAAGGACTCATGAGCCGTGGGGACAGTCGGGTTGGAAAATTAATTCTTTCTGCCTACAATAAGGGAATCCGTTTTGATGCCTGGGATGAAAAGTTAAAGGATAATAAAAGTAAGTGGCAGGAAGTATTTTCTGAGTGCGGCTGGAATGTACATGACTATGTTTACAAAGACTGGAGCCTTGACGAAGAACTTCCCTGGGACGGAGTAAGCCTTGGAGTTTCAAAACAGTTTTACCGCCGAGAATGGGAACGTTCCCTGAGTGCAGTTTTAACTCCCCGCTGTATGAGTAATTGTGATCACCCCTGCGGTATCTGTTCTGAAAAAAAACAGGTTTCTGTTCATAAAGCAGAAGAGATTGAAGCAGTAACTCCTGATGTAGAAAATCGTATTGTACCTGTTGTGCCCGAGAGACCTGAAAGCAATATTCCCATTTTGTACAGAGTCATTTTCTCCTTTAAGCGTTGTAACGGCGGAGAATACATGGCCTATCTTTCACAGGTGGAACTTTTTCACAAGGCCATAATAAGAAGCGGACTTCCTTTTGTCTTTACTTCAGGTTTTAATCCCTTGCCCCGCATTGAGTTTGCAAGTGCAATGAGTCTTGGAATTTCTTCTCTGGAAGAAGTTGCAAGAGCCTGCCTTTTCGCTGAGATTTCTTATGAAATAGTTATGCAGGAAATGAACCGCGTGCTTCCACCGGACTTTGCCCTTACAAAGGTTTTTGTTTTCCCCGTGACCACCCTGCGAAAGAGGGAATCACTCAGTCAGGGGCTTTGGGGCGGCCGTTATGAATATGCGGTTAAAGAGCCGTCTTTTGAAACAACTTTCTTTGACTTTGCCAGGACTTTTTGCGCTGAAAAAAATATTTCCTATACACAGGAAAAGGGTAAATGGTACTTTGATTTTCCTTCCAGCGACAAAGTTTTCCGCACGGAACTTGAAACCCGTTTTGAAAACAAATGGTACCAGCTCCTTTACGTAACAAAAGTTCAGACTCTGGCAAATCCTCAGGTTAAGGGCTGGACTGCAAATGATGAACGCCTCTGGCGAAGTGACAGTTCTCATTTTGAAAAAGACACCAGTCTTCTTTCTGAAACTGATACAGACAAACCTGTTTCCTTCTTTGACCTCTACAAAAAAATCGCCCAGGTAAACGCTGACTTAATCTCCGCCCGTGCTGCCTTTTAGTCATATTGTGAAAGATAAGCATTTTTGATATAATGCTTTTATGATAGTAATGAAATTCGGCGGAAGTTCTGTTGCAAATGCAGACCGCATCCGTCATGTTGCAGAAATTATTCAGGCTTACAAAAACGAGCGTCCCGTTGTAGTACTTAGTGCAATGGGAGATACCACTGACCATCTTCTTGAGGCCGCAGATGAAGCGGTTCTTGGAAAAGTTGACATTGCCAAAATCGAAACCCTGCACCGGGAAACTGCAAAAGAACTTGGCGTTGATGTCCCGGAAATTGCCGGTCTCCTTGAAGAACTAAAAACTCTGCTTACCGGTATTTCCATGTTAAAGGAATTGACAAAACGTACAAGAGACTATCTTGTTTCTTTTGGTGAACGCATGAGCGTGCGTATGATGGCCGCCTATCTTTCAAAAGAGGGGACTCCCGCTCAGTCTTATGATGCCTGGGATGTTGGCTTTGTAAGTGACAGCAATTTTATGGCCGCAGAACTTCTTGATGAAGTCTGGGAAAATATACCAAAGCATCTTAATGCCTATAAAAACGGTGAAAGCAGTCAGATTCCAATTGTTACCGGCTTTATTGCAAAAGATAAGCATGGAATCATTACCACTTTGGGCCGTGGTGGTTCTGACCTTAGTGCAACCATGATTGGTGCTGCAATGAGGGCAAAAGAGATTCAGACCTGGAAGGATGTTGACGGTATTCTTACAACTGATCCAAGAGTTGTAAAAGAAGCACATCCCGTTAATGAAGTGACTTACGAAGAAGCACAGGAACTTGCCATGTTCGGTGCCCAGGTCCTTCACCCGAGAAGCATGATTCCCTGCCGCAAAACAGGAACTCCTGTCCGCGTAAAAAACTCTTACAATATTAAAAGCCCCGGAACCCTTATTGTAGAAGAACACACAGGGGCTGTTCCCCCGGTTACTGCAATCACAAGTGTTAAAGACATTACCCTTATTGACATTCAGTCAAGCCGCATGCTTGGAGCTTCCGGTTTCCTTGCTCATGTTTTTAATCAGTTCCTCAAGTGGGAAATCAGTATTGATGTAATTGCAACCAGTGAAGTTTCTGTCAGCCTTACAGTGAATACTTCTAAGGTTAAGAAAAATCTTTCAGGACTTATGGAAGATTTATCCCGTGTTGCAGACGTTCATGCAAAAGATGACAAGGCAATCGTTACTATCATTTGTGATGCAAGTCATTCTTCTGCCATTCTCTCTGATGCATTTTCTGCCCTCAGTAAAAGCGGCATAAATGTTCAGATGATAAGTCAGGGTGCAAGCAAGGTGAACATCAGTTTTATTGTTGAGTCTTCTCAGGCTGATGAAGTTGTTCGCGTGCGTCACGAAGCGTTTTTTTCAAAATAGGGGAGTAGGATTATGAAAATAGCACTTGTT
>JAEEKM010000129.1 GCA_016282455.1 Treponema sp.
ACTTCTCTGCCTGTGAAAAATATGCAGGGCCAGTGTGTGGCAATTTTGAGCGTGACTAAATCAATGAGTGAGTTAAACGGTTTCCAGGGAAGATACCGTGACCTTACCCTGCTCACTTCTTTTATTGTTACTTTGGTAGTGACAATTCTTTTCCTTCTTCTGCTGATTTTTTATGTTGTGCAGCCGCTTTCTCTTATTACTCAGGAAACAAAAGCTTTTGCAGAACATCAGGGTCAGCTTACGGGGGAACTTTCTAGAATCAGCGGTAAGGGAGAATTACCCACTCTTGCCCGTGCGGTAGAAAAAATGAGTGTGGACATGCAGGGCTACATTACAGACCTTACCCGTACAACGGCAGAAAAAGAAAGGATAGAAGCGGAACTTGATGTTGCAAAGGAGATTCAGGCAAACATGCTGCCACGGATTTTCCCCCCTTATGCAGAGCATCCGGAGATTGAACTTTATGCTTCAATGGAACCTGCAAAGGAAGTGGGCGGTGATTTTTATGATTTCTTTATGATTGACAATGACCACTTTGCTTTTGTTGTTGGTGATGTAAGCGGAAAGGGAGTTCCTGCTGCACTCTTTATGGTTATTGCAAAAACCCTTATTAAGAATATGACAATGCAGAGTAAGAGTCCTTCCGAAGTTTTTACGCGGGTGAACAATCAGCTTTGTGAAGGTAATGATGCAGGTCTTTTTGTTACCTGCTGGCTTGGTATTATTACACTTAGTACCGGTAAACTTACCTACTGTAATGCAGGGCACCCCAAGCCCTGTTTTGCCCATGAGGGGAAGGTGTCTTTCCTTGGAAATAAAGTGGACCTGATGCTTGCTGCAATGGACGGTACCTGGTATTCAGATTCTACAGTTGATCTTGTGAGGGGTGACAGGCTCTTTCTTTACACTGACGGAGTTACTGAGGCAACAAATGCTTTGAATGAACTGTACGGAGAAGAAAGGCTGCTTTCCTTTGGTCAGAAACTGCATGAGAGTGATTCAAAGATAATTATTTCAAAAGTGCGGGAAGAAATAAATGCTTTTGTAGGAGACGCACCCCAGTTTGATGATATCACCATGCTGGAGTTCGCCCTAAAGGAAGTTTGAGTTTTTATACAATGTTGAGTACAGAAGACATGCCGGTGGCTTCAAATACCTGTCTGCAGAACTGAGACGGATTTTTGATGATTGATTTTCCACCTGCTGCCATGAAGAGTTTGTGGGCTACAAGGACAACCCTGAGTCCTGCACTGGAAATGTACTCAACTTCACTCAGGTTAAGTGTAAGTTCCTTAACGGATTTTGAAGTTGCTTTAATGATGTTTTCCAAAGAGGGGGAGGTTGTTGTGTCCAGTCTTCCCTTTATGATGAGTTCTGATTTTTCGCCGTCGCGTTTTTCTTTTATTTCCATAGGTTATATTTTGCCATATTTATGAAAAAAGTCAATCAGTGAGTGTGGCATTTTACGTTTTTTTGGTGTATAATATTCAGGAGAGGAATGCAATGAATTGTCCGAATTGTAAACGAGAAGTTGGAGCCGAATTCAGGTTCTGTCCATCATGTGGTACACCTATTCTTAAAGAAGCACCGGTTAATCACATTCCGGATAGAAAAATTGACATGGTAAATGTTGCAGGCGGTACTTTTATTATGGGCCGTGAACTGCCTGGCAGAACTGTTGCCGTTGTTGATTTTTCTATTTCTAAGACTCCGATTACCCAGAAACAGTATGAGACTGTTGTTGGCATTAATCCTTCTAAACTTAAAGGTTCAAACCGTCCCGTAGAATGCGTGAACTGGTGCGAAGCCCTTATTTTCTGTAATGCTCTTTCCATTCACGAGGGACTGCACCCCTGCTACAGTATTGGTAATAATGTGGTGCTTTCCGGTTTTGATGCTTCAAGTCCTGTATGGAAAAGGGTGGAGTGTAATTTTACTTCCGGCGGCTACCGTCTACCTACGGAAGCGGAGTGGGAATATGCGGCACGCGGCGGTATATCTCATTCTCCGGCACAGTATGCGGGAAGTGATAACATTAACAAAGTGGCATGGTACGGAGAAAACAGCGAAATTACAACTCATGATGTTGCCATGCGGGCACCCAATGCACTGGGGCTTTATGATATGAGCGGAAATGTTGCCGAGTGGTGCTGGGATTTTATGTGGGACCTTCCGGTTACTGGAAATGCCTTGAATCCACGCGGACCAGATATTGGAACAATGCGGGTTAAGCGGGGCGGCAGCTGGCTTGATGACCCCTTCCAGTGCACGGTCTTTTTCAGGAGCGGAAGTGCGCCCACTGGAAAGAGCAGCAGTCTGGGCTTTAGGGTGGCACGTTCCATTCCTGACAGAATTCTCTGATTTTTATTTTATTCAGATTTTTTCTTGTTTACTCACTCTCATCCTTATTCTCATTCGCAGAGTTCACGGGCTTTTGCTTCTACGAGACTTTTTAGTTTTTCTACATTGCCCTGATTTTCGCTGATGAGTCTTACAAAAACACTTCCTGCAACGATTGCCTCAACTGTTGTGTTCAGTGCCTTTGCCTGATTTCCATTGGAGATTCCAAAACCTGCGTAAATTTTACTTCCGCCTTCGGAGACTTTGGAAAGAAAATCCAGTGTGTCTTTGTCTATGGAAGTATCTGTTCCTGTTATGCCTACACGGAGGGCTGCATAGATGTAGGGGAAGCCTGCATGTGAAAGTTTATGCAATCTTTCCGGGCTCATGCTGGGGGCTGCAACGGGAATGTTTACCATGCCGTATTTTTTGCAGGAGGCGGTGAGTCCTTCGTCGTGGTCAAAGGGCAGGTCGGGAATAATCATTCCTTTAACGCCTGCTTCCGATGCTTTTTTGCAGAAGGCATCTACTCCCGGAGTGTAGACTAAGGAACCGTAGCTCATGAGGTAAATGGTTGTCTGGGGGAACTCTTTGTGCAGGGTGGCAATAAAGTCCAGTCCGTCTTTTGTTTTGTAGCCTCTTTCCAGAACTTTTGTGCAGGCTGTCTGAATTGCGGGGCCGTCTGCACTGGGGTCACTGAAGGGGAGCTGTATTTCAAGAATATCTGCACCGCCTTTTACAAGGGAACGGGCTGCTTCCAGTGCGGTTTCGTTTGTGGGGTAACCTGCCACAAGGTGACTCATCAGTTTTCTTTTGCTCATTTTTCACTCCTCCTTACTGCATGATTTTTGCATCGTGAATGTCTTCCTGATTTTCAAGGCGCTCAATTTCTGCGTGAAGGAAGTCCAGCCACTTTTCTTTTCTGAAAACGGGACTTGTTATGAAGACGTCTTTATCTCCGCGGCCACTCATGTTTATGATGACTGCCTGGTCTGAAGGAATTTCTTTTGCAATCTTCATGGCGGCGGCTCCTGCGTGTGCACTTTCCAGGGCAAAGAGGATGCCTTCGTTTTTGGCAAAGAAACTTACTGCTTCCAGGGCTTCTTTGTCCAGAACTGAGGTGAACTCAACCCTTCCGCTTTTACCCAGGGCTGCAAGCTGTGGACCGATTCCACAGTAGTCAAGGCCTGCACTTATGCTTCGGGTGGGAAGTGCCTGTCCGTCTTCGTCAAGTAAGAAACGGCTTTTGTAACCCTGAAGAATTCCGTCACGGGCAGCATTTCCTGTCATGCGGCTTGCATTCTGTCCTACGTCAGGACCGATTCCA
>JAEEKM010000130.1 GCA_016282455.1 Treponema sp.
GCAGTAATCACTTCCGGAGTAATAGGCTTTGGGTTTGGAGCAACCCCGAATGCAATGGCAAACATTCAGTCAGTAACATTAAACAGACCATTCTGTCCGACTGCTTTTATGCTCATTCCCATAGTGGGCACCTTCTTTATTGATTTGATAAACAGTCTGACTATTGTGTTTTTTATGAATGTGTTTAAATAAATGTTGCAAGCTTCGCTTGCATCCGAGTTTTTTCTTGCTCTCATGGCTCGCATTTTTTGCTGCGCAAAAAAACGCAAAAACTCGCTATTCCAGAACTGACGCCAATTCATCCCAACGAGAATATTTACTTTCAAGAAGGGTCTGGCACTTGCTGTATTCATTTCCGGCTGCCTGGGATTTGCTGTAGTCGCTGCTGGACATTTCTGTTTCGAGGTTTTTCATTTTTTCTTCCAGTTCGGCTATGTCTTTTTCCAGGGTTTCAAATTCCCTCTGTTCTTTAAAGGAAAGTTTTTTCTTTTTTTGTGGCCTTTCAGAAGTGTTTGTTACCGGGGGCGTTGCGGGGGTGGAGACTTCCCCCTTCTGTTTTTCTGCCTTTAACATTTCCCTGTACTGAATGTACTCACTGCATTTACCAACATAACCGGAAACACTTCCGTCGTCTTCCAGAATGAAAAGTGTGTCTGCAACCTTGTCCATAAAATAGCGGTCGTGGCTTACAATTAGAAGACAGCCGTTAAAGCCCATGAGAAACTGTTCCAGTATGTTCATGGTAAAAATGTCAAAGTCATTTGTAGGTTCGTCAAGAATAAGAAAGTTTGGATTTGAAAGAAGAAGCCGCACAAGGAAGAGTCTCTTTCTTTCTCCGCCACTTAAGGTGCTGACCATGGAATGCTGGATTTTTCCGTTAAAACCAAACTGCTCAAGAAACTGACTTGCACTCAAAGTTGTTCCGTCATTCATGCGCATAACTTCTGCGGCTTCCTTAACATATTCAAGAACAGTAAGAGTCAGGTCAGGGAAAACAGGATTCTGCTGGTAATAGGCAAAGACAGTGTTCTCGCCTTTAACGATTGTTCCCGAATCAGGAGAAATGTTTTCTGTGATAATGTTCAGCAGGGTTGACTTACCGCTTCCGTTGTCACCAAAGATTCCGATTTTTTCTCCCTTGCTAAAAGTGTAGCTGAAGTTTTTTATAACTGGGTACTCCTTTTCCTGACTGCCGCTTTTACTGCTCCCTCCCACAGATGCAAATCCCTTGGGGAAATTTTTTGTAATGCCTTTTAGTTCAAGAATTTTTCCGCCAAGCCTTCTTCCTGCAACTTCAAAAGTAAAGCCTTTGTCCTGCTGAAATTTTTCGCGGTTGATGAGTGCCATGTCGTGCTGTATTCTTGCCTTTGCTTTTGTTCCTCGAGCACAAGGGCCGCGTAAAAGCCAGTCACGTTCAAAACGCAGAATACTTTCTATGCGTCTTTCTGTGTTTGCTTCTATCTCCGCTTCTACTTCTTTTTTTTCCAGATAGGTTGAATAGTTTCCTACGTAAAGTTTTACCCGCTTTCTGTCAAGTTCATAAATGTTATTGCAGACGGCATCAAGAAAATATCTGTCGTGAGTTACCATGAGAAGGGAACGCTGGGTCTGGGCAAGATAGTCCTGCAGCCACTTGATGGTAGTAATGTCCAGATGGTTTGTAGGTTCGTCAAGAAGAATAAGTTTTGTATCTTCCACAAGCACCTGTGCAAGGGCAACTTTTTTAAGCATACCGCCGGAGAGTTCTTTCATCTTACGGCTCATGTCATGTATGCCAAGCACACCCAGGATTGAACGTACCTGTGCCTCGTAGTTCCAGAGATCTCCTTTTTCCATGGCACTGTTTGCATTGTCAAATCTTTTCTGTAAAGAATCTGTTACTCCGCTTTCCATCAATGCGCATACATCTTCGTACTCACGGATTGCCTGTAGTTTTGGAGAAGTGGAGGAGAATATATGTTCTACGATTGTGTGTTCAGGATTGAAGATTGGATTCTGGGCAAGAAAGGAAAGTCCTGCTTCTTTGTTGATTACAACACTACCTTCGTCTGGAGGAAGAATGCCTGCAATAGTATTCAGCAGGGTTGATTTACCTGTTCCATTGCGGCCGATAAGTGCTGCTTTTTCACCTTCGTTCAGGCCAAATGTTACGCCGGAAAAAAGTGTTTCTTCACGGCCAATGCGTGAAAGATTATTTACAGAAAGAAGATTCATGGGAGGAGTTTAGCACGTAGAAGGATTTTTTTAAAGTGTGTGTTTGTGTAATGCTAAACAGGAGTTTCAAAAAAAACAGCCCCGCAAGTTAAAACCTGCAGGGCTTATAGTTTTATTTTTCAAGAATGAATTCTACGCGGCGGTTTTTCCAGTTGTTGATTTTGTCTGTGGGGTCAACAACAATCTCGGCACCACCCTTTCCGTCAGTGCTGAGTCTGTTTGCATTAACTCCACGCTTAACAAGTTCATCCTTAACATACTGGGCACGACGCAGTGAAAGTGGAACAAGGGCTGGACCCCATCCAACATAGTTTCCGTTCAGGCTTTCCCAGTTTGAAGGATTATCAACTGTCTGTTCATCCGGGTTATTGGAAGTCGGGTTTGCATGACCTACAATAGTCACCTTGTAGTCACTGAATTTCTTAAGTGCATTTGCAATCATATCAAGAACACGCTGGTTGTTGGTAAGTTTGTCTTCGGAAATTCCTCTTGCAATTGTCTTACCCTTTGCATCCTTAGTTCCGGTTACGCCAAAGTCTGCATAGTCACCGCGGAAGATGATTGAAGGAACCTGCATCTTAAGTTTGTCGCCGTCACGAACAACCATCACGTCAGTCTGGATTACACCCTTAACAGTGTTTGTCATTCCAAGTTCATCCGTTACAACAAATTCGAATGGATAATCTTCTGCAGACTGAACAAGGTCACCGTTGTTACCGCGTCCGTCCCAGATGATGCGCTCTGCAATCGGAGACTTTCCGCTTGTCTTCCAGAACTGGTTTCCGTTTTTGTCGTTAATGGTAAAGGACCAGCTCTTAAGTCCTGCCAAAGTTGTACTCTTAAGCTGGATGAAAAGATCATCATCATTACCGTCGTTGTCCGGGCTAAAGTATTTTGGTGTTGTGCGTACAGTAAGCTGAGGAGAACCTGCCACACACACAAACATTGAAGAAGCGGCGTCTACAGAATTTCCCTTGGCATAGTCAACATGAAGTTTTGCCACATACACACCGTTACAGGGGTTGTTGTCATTTCCAAGACCATTCCATGTAAAGTCAGAGGGCAGATTCTTTGAGTCTTCCTGACTCCAATGCTTTACAACAGCGTTGCTTGCAGAATCAACAACATCAAAAGTCCATGCACTGATTCCTTCGTTAAGGGAAGTTTTTACGCTGAACTTCTGCACATTGTTTTTCTCTGCGGCAGGAGAGAATACTTCATGAGCATTTGTAATGTATGCCTTTGCTTCACGGGTATCAACAGTGATTTTATCAATTACGGCTGAGTTTCTGTTTCCGGCAGGGTCTGTAGAACTAATGCGCAGGGTGTATGATCCGTCTGCAACTTTGTTTCCGTTATGGTCAGTTCCATCCCAGACAAAGTCATTTACAGTTCCGTTCTGCCAGCTGAAGTTTTTAACAATCTGTCCCTTTGCACTTACAATTTCGCCGGTCCATTTGGTTTCTACGCTGCTCTTAGAAACTGTAACAGGAATGTTCTGTCTTGAACTGGTTCCGTCCGGAGAGAATACTGTGTAAGGTGCAGAAATCTCAAGTTCAGGGGCCTGGGTGTCAAGGTTAAAGGAAGAGCTTGCGGCTTCGGCAGTAGTACCGCTGTTTGCTTCAGTTTTAATTTTTGCACTGTATGCGCCGTCTGCACATCTTGTTCCGTCATCTGCAAGTCCGTTCCAGGTGAAGGATTTTGGAAGTGCACCGTTACCGGAAACTTTGTGAACCACCTTTCCCTTTTCGTCAAGAACGGTAAGTTCGTAAGTTTTAATTCCACTGGAAGCTTTTGCAACCGGAGTAATTGTAACCTGATCCTGAGCACCGTCTCCGTTTGGAGAGAAGGCAGCGGGAGAAACAGAAAGCATAAGTTCCGTAGCTTCTGTGTTAAGTTCAAAAGAGGCGGTCTTTGTGCTGCTTGAGTTTCCTGCGGGTTCTGTTACAGAAAGTTCGTAAGTGTAGATTCCGTCAGGCACAAGACTGCCATTGTCGCTGAGGCCGTCCCATTCAACAGTGTCTGGAAGAGAAGTTCCAAAGTCATACTCACGGACTGCTTCATTCTTTTCGTTATAGATTCTTCCAGTCCAGGTTTTTTCTCCGGTCCAGGAATCTTCCTGACGAATCTGCTGCTGGTCAATCTTAAGTTTGTTCTGTCCGTTAAACACTTTGGTTGAAGCAATTGCTTTTGCATCAGGTGCGGTAACATCAAGAACAAATACAGGAGAACGGATTACTGCAGGCTCATAACCGTTGCGGTAGTGGGCAGAAACTTCTGCGTAGTATTCCCCTTCAGGAAGTGCACGTCCCTCTTCATCATTTCCATCAAAAGAAATTGATGCGGGGGCAGGATCTCCTCCGTTAAAGGTGCGGACAACTTTTCCGTCTTTCTTTCCCACAATCTTTACTGCCCATGACTCAAGTGCATTCACTTTTGAAACAGGCTTTGGAACATTCACTGCAAAGGTCATGGTATCGTTCTTTGAGTCTCCGTTTGGAGAGAAGTAACGGTTACCTGAAATTGCAACTGAAGTCTGAGGCTTTTCTGCTGAATAAACGATGTTGTTGATTGTAGCCTTTTCGCTTTTGTTTTCAGCAGCGTCAGTAGAAGTAATTTCGTAGTTGTAGACACCGTCAGGAATCATGTTTCCGTCGTTGTCAGTTCCATCCCATTCAACACTAAGGGGGGCAGAATTTTCCCATGTCTTTGACCAGATTGTTTTTCCGTCAACGTCTGTAATTTTTGCAGACCAGAGGTTTTCTTCTGAACCGCTCTGTTTAATGTTAAGGGTGACTTTGTTTCCTTCACCAAAAGACTTTTCACTGTCACTCAGGGAAGCAAGATTAATCTGGGGCGGAGTATTGTCTACAATCACCTTAAGCTTGCTTGAAGTAGCAGTGTTTCCGTTGTCATCACTGGCAGTAAACTGATAGTAGTAAACGCCGTCTGGGGCAAGGGTTCCGTCATCAAAAAATCCGTTCCACACAATCTTTGAAGGAATGTCTACTCCTTTCTTTGGTGTAACAAGAGATTTAAAGAAGGATTTAAAAGTAATTTTATCCGGAAGAGAAACTTTGTTTCCGATTGTACGGACAACTTCTCCCTTTTCATTTGTGATGATAAAGCTCCACTCTTTTACGTAGCGCTTCTCTTTAATTTTAAGGGGCACTTCAAGAGTATCTTTGTGACCGTCATTGTTTGGAGAAATATATTCTGGTCCCCGTTCTGCAGACAAAGGAGCAAGTGCAAAGGCTGCAAGAAAAACAAGCAGGGCTGTCTTAAAATAACGTTTACTGTTCATATTTTTTTTCATGGCTTCTACTCCTCATCCCAAAGAATAATTTCCGGCGGTGTAGTGTCGGGAAGTCCAAGATCAAGTCTTGCTCCTGCAGAAACTGCATGTATTCCGTTGTGAAGGTTCTGCCATGCAAAAGATGGAATCATCTCGCTCTGTTCCCAGTCAGCATTTTTTGCAGAAATACGGCTTGAGTTAATTGCAAACTTAACTGTAAGACCTACGCTTGGAATGTTAAGGGCATTTGCTCCGCCTGCAACAATTTCGCGAATGTTTGCCTGCCATGCAAGGTTGAGCTGAACCATGCCTGCAAAGGTAACGGCAAAGGCTGTGTCAAAAACCATGTTCTGGAAGAAGGGGAAGGAAAGGTCTGCAGAGAAACCGCCCTTAAACTTCTGTACGTCAAATAGAATGGAAGAGAAAGAAACTCTTGGTGTGAGAATAGAAGGATATGAAACACCGGCGCTTGTTCCGTCAAGACCAAGTGCTTCTACATAGGTTGTTCCGACAGGTTTGCCTAAGTTAAGAAGGGAAACTCCCAGTCTGGGGCTTTTAAGGAAACTGATGTTATCAAATTCGTAA
The DNA here is from genome assembly GCA_016282455.1 of Treponema sp. Taxonomy (GTDB): domain Bacteria; phylum Spirochaetota; class Spirochaetia; order Treponematales; family Treponemataceae; genus Treponema_D. Next base: position 6,095 of record JAEEKM010000130.1, read on the forward strand.
AGCATGCCCAGGTCTGCACCAATGGTAAAGTCAGAAGTACGGCCCATGTAAAAACCTGTGTAAAAGTTCATTCCTATGGTAACGCGCTCCATTACACTCTTGGAAGCACCAAAGCGGAAATTAAGGGAGTTTGCAAGATCCATGCGGGGGAAGTCTGAAAAAGTTCCCTGAACCACACCGGTTAATACTGTCCACTTTGTAGGAATGATTGTTCCAATCTGAAAGGCCTGTCCATAGGCACTGTCTGTGTCGCTTGCACGGTTTGTATCAAACATGCC
>JAEEKM010000131.1 GCA_016282455.1 Treponema sp.
GGGATGAAAACCCGATGTCCTAACCACTAGACGAAGGAGACACGCACTCTTTGAACTTTCGTTCGCTGAATACATTTAGGACTATATCAGAATAAAAACTTTTCGTCAATATCCCTGAGCAATTTTATGCAAAAAAATTATTCCGTCTCAAAATGAGGGGGTAAGGGGGCATAAACACATATTTTTTCTCCGGACAGGGGATGCAAAAACTCAAGGCTTCTGGAATGAAGCATTATCCTTCCACCAAGATCAGCAAAACCCTCACTGCCGCCATAAAGCCTGTCCCCAACAAGAGGAAGACCCACACTAGCGCAGTGGAGGCGAATCTGATGAGTTCTGCCTGTATGTGGAAGACATTCAAGATAAAACAATCCACTCTTCCGGCAAAGAATACGTATCTCCGTTAAAGAAGCCTGTGCATCAGAAAAAGAAGCATTTACCAGTCCCATCTTACAGGGGGAAGATTTTGGGCTTACCCGGGCCATTAACCCTTCCACCTTAAAAATATCCCCTTTAGGATTTTTTTGCCACAAAGAATTCGCTCTTGCAAGTGCACGGTAAGTTTTTTGAATGGTATGCTTTACAAACATCTCATGAATTGCCGCATTCACAGACCTGGACTTTGTAAAAAGAAGTGCTCCGCTTGTTTCATGGTCAAGCCGGTGCATGATTCCTGCGTAAGGCGGATTTCTGAGCGAAGGATTTTTCTTCCAGAGGTAGTCCACCACACACTCATGCATATTGGCACGTGAAGCAACCATTGTTTTCTCCGTAGGAAAAAATGCAGGCTTATTTACCACAATAAGATTTTCATCTTCAAAAAGCACATCCTTATCTTCAAGAATAAAATCAATATCATTTGCTTTTTTTTCAAAAGAAAACTTTTTCTCATCAAAGTTCACCCGCACAGAACTTCCGTTTTGTAAAAAATAAGAAGGTATCCTGCACTGGCGCCCGTCAACAAAAACTGAACCTGAAACAATAAGGCGCCTCACCTTACTGTTAGAAAAAAAAACGGAATCAACACTTTCACCAAGCGAAGAAGGAAGAACTTTACGGAGAAAATCATTAAGGCTGCAGCGTTCACAACAGGTATATTCAAGAACCTTCATTTGAAGCCTCCAGGTATTTTAAGAAATAATCAATCTCCGCCCTGACCCGCTTTAAAAATGAAGTTTGCATGGAAAGAGAGTACCCGTCAGGAAAATGAAGATAAAGATATTCCCTTGATAAAAGAAGCGCTTCTATCTGGGAAGAAAGACTTTCTGTTTCAGAAAAAAATTCGGAAGATTCTCCCTTACTCAAAAGAGAACGCAGTTTTAAAAGAGCATTTTTCTCATTCTGCAAAAACTCATCAATCTGATTTTTGTTCTGCAATTGACTCTCGCTTTTCTTTTCAAACTCCACATTCTCAAAAGTAAAGGAAGAAGCATCAAAGTCAGGCAGAGGAATACAGTAAGGAAGGGAAAGAGGAAAGGCTCCCCTGCCTGAGTCAAAAAGATTTTTACTTCCCGAAAAAAACTTTACAAAAGTCTCCCCATAAGCAGTAAGAGCCTGGGTTGTACAAAAAACTTTCCCTTCAGGCGAGACAAGGCTTTTACAGCCCGGGGCAAAAGCAGACTCAAAGTTTTCTAAAGGACTCAGACGGTTTTGCAAAAAGAGGCGCTGCAGGTGGGCAGGAGTATTTTTTGCATGGGTCGCTCCGTACGTGTAACTAAAATCAAGGCCTGTAAGGTAAACGGGAATATTTTCATTTTGTCTTAAAGCAAGGGCAATATAAACTGCATAAAGGCCCACGGAACCTAAAGCGGGAATAAAACTTTTTACAAGTCCTGCGTTTTTTAATGAAGAAATAAATTGACTGTCACAAAGTTCGGAAGAAAACCACACTACCCTGCCGCCAAGAATGCGCTTAATCTGGGGTCTGGAAAAAATATCTGCAAACAAGGTGATCGAAGAAGAAGCAGAACCTATGTAGGCTTTTTGTATTGCAAACTGAGCTTCAACCCCAACCACTGCATCAGGTTTTATTCCCCTTTGCAAAAGAGATGGAAGACTTGCATCGGTTGCAAGGAGAAAATATTTTTTTCGTAAAGAAGTGTCAAAAGAAGCGAGGGTTTTATCAAGGCTTTCCCCTGCCCCAAAAACAAGAAGAGGTTTTGAAACAGAAGCTTTTACCTCAGAAAGAAAACAAGAATCAGGCACACTTTGTAAATTAGAAAAAAAGTTCTTAAAATAAAGGCGTCCGAATTTTACAAGAGTGATTCTGTTTTTCCAGAAGCGTTCTACAATTTCACTTGCGGCAGAGTAAACCTTTTCATAAAGGGAACTTTCAAAAAGAACACCTGCACTCATGTCTACACGGATTACACGGCGAATCTCCCCCTTTGAAACAAGAGAACGAAAGTGGGAATCAAGAAAAGAAAAATCATCAGCCTTATAAAATTCTATCTGACTGGCAAAAGATTTTTGAGACAAAGTGTTCTTTGAAAGAGAATAAAGTTTTTCATCGGCTTCAAGGACAAGAACTTTTGTACCTTCAGGAAGTTTTTGAAAAAGCTCCTCTATTCCATACCAGAGACAGGGAGAAAAAAGAAGAAGGAGACTTCCGGGAAGAAGATTAAGGGACTGCACCAGGCGCAGTATGGCACGCTCCGGGTCGTATTTGGAATAGAGGAATCTGTTTTTATACGACACTGTGTTTAAAACACGAGAGCCTTGACCGGCTTTTACCAGACAAGGCTCATCTTTATTTTCTTCCACTGTTTCCTATTTCATGAAAGTAGAAAAATAGGTTGACATAAAGTTGTCAACAACCTTGGGAGATGCCATGAAGGTATTTCCTGCACTGGTCTGGTCGGTAGAAGCAATACCGGAAGAAACACTTGCACTTTCGGCAGCATCAGCATTCTGAATGCCTGTGCACTGGAGAACTACAATGTTCTTTCCCATTACCAGAGGCTCAGAAACTGCATCTTTTGCAAGGGAGAAGGCTGCTTTAAGGGCTTCTTTGTTTGTTGAAAGATCAGAAAGTTCTGAAACAGATGCCACGGAAGAATAGAAACCTGCGTTACCATAGTTCAGAGGGAAGGCATCTACATTCACTTTTGTAAGGGAGAACTCTGTGCAGGCGCGGTTAAATCCGTTTGTGTTTGCAAAAGAAACAAACTGGCTTGCAAGGTCCTTGTAGAAGTTTTCAATATAACCCATTTCGTGGCTCTTCATGTAAGAGAGCACATCTTTGCGGACTGCTTCGCTTGTAAAGTCAGCATCTGTGATGGGGCCGTCTTTGCGGAAGATTGAATAGCCGTGACTGGTCTGGATTACAGAAGAAAGTTCTCCGTCTGCAAGAGCTTCAATGCTTTCAAGGTCAGAATGATTTTTAAGGATGTCCTCAACCTGATAGCGGTAAGAGGAAGTGATTTTTCCTTCAGAAGAAGTGTAGTACTTCTGTGATTTTTCAGAAACTGCATCTTCAAAAGTAATTTCATTTGCCTTGAGCTGCTTGAGGATAGCCTTTGCACTGCTTTCGTCATCTACAGAAATGAGGGAAACATTAAAAGTCTGGAAAAGAGCAGAATTGTCCTGAGCATAAGCAGCGGCTTCTTTGGTTGGGAAATCATCAGTGTTAAAAGAAACAAGATTAAAGGCTCTCTGCTCAACCTGGAGTTCTGCAATAAAAGAGGTTTCCTTATCTGTTGACTTAAGTCCGTAAAGGGAATTGCCGCGGAAGGCAAGTCTAGCAGAGTCGCTTCCAAAAATGTCTGAAGTGTAGCGGGAATAAAGAAGACTCTGTTCAGAATTCTCCCTGAGGTTTGTGATTGTGCTTGTATCTGCCTGATTGTAAAGGCGGGGAGAGAACTTTCCGTTTTCATCGGAGAAGTAAGGAAGAATCTCTCTGTTAACTGCATCTTCAGGAACAACGTATCCGCTCTTTTTAACGGCACCGTTAAATGCCATTGAACGGAGTGTCTGCTGGAAGGCATTGTTGAAAATATAATAGTAAGAATTTTCGTTAAGCTGATAGCCCATGCGCTGATAGCTCTGTGCAATGTTTGAAGCGGCAACATACATGAGTGAACCGGGTTCATAAGTTACTTTCTTTCCGTCGTATGAACCGAATGAGGGAGCCTTGTTGTGATTAAACAAGCCCTGGTAAACGGCAGCACCGCCTGCTGGTAAAAAAACGATTGCTGAAATAATAAGAATGATGACGGCACCGATTTTTGTGTCGCCCTTTTTTACATTTGCCTTGTTTTCTGTCTCTTGAGCCATAGGAAAACATCCTTTTTTATACAATTTTTTGGTGGAAATTATTTTACCACTGTAGAAACATGGTGTCAAGGTGATTGACAGGTTTGTGATTGTCCGATTTTATTGTTCAGGGATTTAAAGTCCCTTTCTGAAAAAAAAATTAAAAAGTGTTACCAATTATATAAAAAACAGTTTATAATTATACACACAATATTTTCCGGCACGAAGTAAAACTGTCAAGGAGTATTTATGTTAAAAAAAGAAAGAAAGATTTTCTTACTCTTAGCATTATTTTTAATTTTTGCCCTGCAGTCTGTAAGCGCGACAGAATATAA
>JAEEKM010000132.1 GCA_016282455.1 Treponema sp.
AGGCTTCATCATGTTGCTTGCGTCCATTGAACCTTCGGGTCCGCCTGCACCGATTATTGTATGAAGTTCGTCAATAAAAATAATCACATCTTTGCGTTCCTTAAGTTCTTTCATAAGGCGCTTCATGCGTTCTTCAAACTCACCCCTGTACTTGGTTCCTGCAATCATGGCGGCAAGGTCAAGACAGAGAATGTGTTTTTTTGTAAGGTCACCGGGAACTTTTGCACGCACAATCATCTGGGCAAGACCTTCGACAATTGCGGTTTTTCCAACTCCGGGTTCTCCAACAAGAACGGGATTATTTTTTGTACGTCGGCTTAATATCTGTATGACCCGCTGAATCTCACGGCTGCGACCAACCACAGGGTCAAGAGTACCTTCTGTTGCCTCAAGGGTTATGTCCCTGCAGAACTGTTCAAGAATGCTGTTTCCCTGACTGCGTTTTTGCTGCTGGGCAGTTCCGTCCGACATAAAAGGCACCTGGTTTAACTGAGGAGGTACAAACCTCTGGAAAGAATCATTTCCGTCAGCATGGGCAGAAGAAGGAATCTTTTTTTCCACTTCAGAAACCACAAGGCGAACACGCTCTAGGGGAATGCCTGCTTTTTTAAAGTAGTTTGAAGTAAGCGACTGTTCTTCACGGATAGAAGCAAGAAGAATATGTTCCGTTCCGATAAAGTCAACCCGAAGATTTTTTGCTTCGGCAGAGGCAGTATCAAGCAGCTGTTTTAAACGGGGCGAATGAGGCAGTTCACTTAAATCAGAACTTGGCTCATGGGCAGGAAGACTCTGTTCAATGGCAAGCTGCATGGTAAGAACATTTATGTGCAGGGCTTTAAGTGCAAAGTAACCAAGACCGTCTCCTGACTTAAGGAGGGCAAGCATTACGTGCTCCGGCTCAAGTTCTTTGCTTCCGAGTTTATATGCTTCGTCTGGTGCAAGGGCAACAATAAGTCTCTGTGCCCTGGGTGAAAGTCCCTTTATCATGTTAGTCCTCCCTGCCTAATTGTTAACGATTATTTCGTCAAAAGCCTGTCCCAGAACAAATGCCCTGAGTCTTTCGTGTTTTTTATAAGAGTTTGCTTCAATGTCTTTTTCAAAAGCAAAAGTATTTTCATTCATGAGGTAAGTGAGGTTTCCGTCCTGAAGCCGGTACAAAAGTGAATGAAGAACAGAATCCTCTATTCCGGAAAGAAGGTTAAGTTCTTTTCCAAGTTTAATGGAACCGATTAGATCAATGGATTCCCTTAGCGGCAGAAGAAATGAATAGCGGGAAAGTCCAAGAGCCCTGAGTACAAGATTCTTTACTTCCGTTTCTTTTTCTTTAAGAAGATCTTCTCTTGCAAGACGTTCCTGTGCAATGAGTTTTTTTACTTCCGAAGCAATGTCTGCAATCTGGTCAAACTCCGTGCCGGAAGAACTTGTGTTAGTGGAAATCTGATAAAAGAATCCCAGGGCGGCACTGTTACTGCCTGAACCAAAACAGGAGGTAAAGGAAATGCCCCTTGAAGAGAGTTCTTTTGAAACTGCAGCTATGCGGTTAAGAAGAGAAAGTGAGGGAAGATGCACCCTTACGGAAAGCCTCATTCCGCTTCCTGAACTCATTGGTCTTGCGGTAAGGTAACCAAAATCATAACTTGCGGCAAACTGAACTTTTTCCTGAAGGGCTTCGTCTACCTGGTGGGCTAAAACAAAGGCCCTGTCAAAGTCAAAACCGGAAACAAAAGAAGCAATCCTTACGTGATCAATGTGGTTTACGGTACAGGAAACTTTTCCGTCGCTTCTGTAAACAAGACCTATTTTTGCAGGATGGGGAACTTCGAGGACTCCTCTTTCTTCCAGAAGTTTTATTCCAACAGGGTCTATGTTTTCTACAGAACTTGTGCGGTAAATTTCTGAATCGGGAATATGATTGAAGGCATCAAAAACAATGGACTGAACCCTCTCGCACTCACCTTCCTGCATTTTTGAAGGAAAGGGAAAGTTTGCAAGGTTTCTTGCAAGACGGGCACGGGAAGAAAGAACAACATCGTTATCACTTCCTGCAATAGTAAACCAGGAGTCAGTAGAAAAATCCTCTTCTGCCATCAGGCTTTGTCCTCCCCCAGTTCACTTGTATTTTCTCCGTTTGCCACAGAAGATTTTTCCAGGGCACGAAGGTAATCACGGTAAAGGGCGGCTTTTTCATAGTCTTCGTTTGCAACAGCGTAGTCCATTTTGTTTTTAAGGACGATTCTGTCATTTAAAACTGAATGGAAAGATGACAGGCGGGCGGGCATTGTTCCCCTGTAAACATCCTGCATGCCACGGGATTTTAAGAAAGTTCTTATTTCATTTTTGAAAATTGCATAACACTCGGGGCAGCCCACGGTAGAAGTTTTTTTAATTTCACCAAGACTTGTTCCGCAGACCGGACACATGCGGCTGTTAACGGCTTTAAGGCGTTCTGCAGCGGCAGTAATGTCACGAAAAAGACGACCAATGGAAGACTCTATGCTTTTTGGGTCAGAACTGATGCCGTATGAATCTGCACAAACTGAGCACATATTGATTTTACGCTTAACCCCGCCGGCACTCATCTGCTCTAAAAAAATAACGGCCTCGCGCTCATGACAGCAATCGCACACCATACAAATGCCTCCCTGTTTAATGAACCACTATTATAGCATAAATTACATCTTACGCAAAGTATCCAGTGGTTTTTCACGTCCGGCACGTATGGCAGGAATGGCAGACACTGCAAAAGAAAGGAATAGTGTTCCCAGAACAATTACGGTCAGTTCACCAAAGGGAATTGAAACAGGAATTTCCTGAAGATAATAGCCAGGGTCAAGAAGATGTATTTCTGAAAAAGTACCGCCTGAGTTTTTTAGGATAAAGATGCACTTTGCAATAAAGTTCACGCATTTTTCCATAAAACGGATGATGGCATTTATGTTCACGGAAGCAAGAAGTCCAAGCGGAAGTCCAACAAGTACACCGCCTGCTCCTGTTGCAAAACCTGTAAGAAGGAAAGTTGTAGTTATTCCCGAAGGAGTTGCCCCCACACTCTTTAGAATTGCAATCTCTCTTTTTCGTTCCATCACAAGCATGACTAAGGCAGAACTTATATTCACGCTTGCAACAAGCACAATGAGGAGCATGATAAGGAGAAGAAGAATTCTTGTGGAAGAAAAGTTTTCGTATTCCGAAGCATTGAGCTCGCTCCAGTGGGAAACCCAGGCATCAGAAATAATACCGCCGCTTTTTTCAATCAGATATGACTGAACCTTTGCTTCAAT
>JAEEKM010000133.1 GCA_016282455.1 Treponema sp.
CCACTCCGGCAACAAAAAGGTCTACAGAACCATCTGTGTCTTCCCAGATTTCAGGACCGGTTGTATCATAATGGGCCTTGGGGTTCACAGGATTTTCAAACTGTCCGGGAATAAAACTTCCCTCAATGCTCTTTGCAAGCTCTTCTGCTTTTTCTACAGAACCCTTCATTCCGGAAGGTCCGTCTGTAAGAACAATCTCTGCTCCATAAGCCTTAAGAAGGGCACGGCGCTCTACAGACATGGTTTCCGGCATGGTAAGGATAATTTTTATTCCATAACTTGCGGCAACTGCGGCAAGACCAATACCTGTGTTTCCGCTGGTAGGTTCAATTATCACGCTGTCCTTAGTAAGTTTTCCTGTGGCAAGGGCATCTTCAATCATGGCTTTTGCAACACGATCCTTTACGCTTCCTGCGGGGTTAAGGTATTCAAGTTTGGCAAGAAGACGGGCCTTAAGACCGTATTTTTCTTCAATGTTTGTAAGTTCAAGAAGAGGTGTGTGACCTACAAGTTCTGTAATTTTTTTTGCAATTTTTTCTGACATATTTTTACTCCTTTATATAAAATATTCAGGCTCACCAAGAGCCTTATAATCTGGAACTAAATCAGCAAGGGTTTTGCTGTCCAAGTATTTGTTTATGACCTCGTTCAGTCCCTGCCACATTTCCAGGGTTGAACATTCGGCTTTTCTGGGACAGTTATTTACCGCTTCGGCAAGACATGCCACCGGGGCAAGATCTCCCTCGGTAATACGGAGAATTTCCCCTACCGAATACTGGTCAGCAGGTTTTGAAAGACGGTACCCCCCCTGAGGACCACGCACACTTTGCAAAAGACCAAACTTGCTCAAAAGTGACGTAATCTGCTCAAGATACTTGATTGAGATTCCCTGTCTGTTAGAAACATCTTTAAGAGCTGTAAAACCAGAGCTGTCATGCAGGGCAAGGTCTATCATGAACCGAAGTGCATACCTTCCCCTCGTTGATATTTTCATTTCTTCCCCCTATTTTAAATCTAGAAAAACCCTATTTCCTACCAGAATAATATACTATATCTTTTAGCTTTTGTCCATAAAAAAATAACAATATTTCAAAGTTTTTAGCAAAATACTACTATTCTCTACTATACTTTTTTGCAAAATCTAACGATAATAGAAGAGAGGAAAAGTATGACTTCCTATCCCGTTTCGGATATTCGACCAGATTCATTTTTCTCTGCAGACCTCTACATTGACCGCCAGTTTCTTTTGCTTACGGCGCCCTGTCATCTTACGGAGGATATGCTCAAGGCAGTGCGTACCTGGGGCTTTAAAGACATTCTGTCCGAAGGCAAAGTAGGCAGTTTTTCTGAAATTACTGCAAAGGAAGCCCCCCAAAATTATTCTCCAGAAACAGAAAGCGTCTCTCATGATGAGTTTACGGACGTAAATGCAAGTCTTGGAAAAGAAGCAGAAAAAATAAAGACTTTAGTTCAGGATGCTCACAGTAAAAAAGACAACAACGAAATGACCAACAAGGAAAGAATTCAGCTGGTTCAGACCGTTTACGATGAGTTCCCCATTTACATAGAAAAGTTCTACACAAGATACGCAACCCACAAGGAATTAAATCTCCTGGAAATAAGCAATGTGTCAAAGCAGCTCATTACTTTTATTCAGGACTACAGGCGTTATGTACTGAGAACAAATCCGTCAAACATAATCGGAAACAAAAACTTTATTGTGAACCACAGCATGAGGAGTACCGTTATTGCAATTTCAATCGGCCTTCAGCTCCACATGGACATGGAAAAACTGGTAGATTTAGCAGTGGCATGCCTTATTCACGAAATTGGAATGATAAGACTCCCCCCCTACCTCTACCTTACAGACCGTTCCCTTACCCATTCCGAACGAACCCAGCTTTTAACCCATCCCATCATAGGCTACAACATTCTTAAAGATGCAAACTTTCCTTTAAGCATTCAGCTTGCAGCCCTGGAACATCATGAGAGGGAAAACGGTACAGGTTACCCCCAGCACATAAAGGGAGACAAAATTCCCCTCTACGCAAAGATTATTGCAGTTGCCTGTTCTTTTGAAGCAATTACTGCGCCCCGAACTTTTAAAGAGTCACGTACCACCTACGAAGCCATGACTGAACTTCTTACTAACGAAAACATGCAGTATGACGGCACCGTACTTAAGGCCCTGCTTTTCAGTCTTTCGCTTTTCCCGATTGGTGCCTACGTTTACCTTTCAAACGGAAAAATTGCCCAGGTAACGGATGTTTCTCCCGTGAGCCCAAAAAACCCCATCGTTTCGCTGATTGGAGAAAAGGATGAAAAGGGAACTCCCGTGAGCCTGCAGACAAACGACACTACCCTTAAAATTATCCGCGTGATGAATAAAAAAGAAGTTGCAGACATGCTGGCAGAACTTGAACACGAAGAAGAAGACTCTGCCGAAGAACCTAATGTAAATTAAAAATCTTCCGATACTCTAAGCATGAAGAAGACTATTTTTCTCTCCATGACCCTTATGCTTTTTTTCACGAGCCTCGCTTTTGCCGCAAAGGAAGTTCCACTTCCCACAGAAGAAGAACTTGATTATTTAAAGCTTGCTTCAAGTCTTTCCGGCCCAGGGGAACCCTACATGAGCGGAGATTTTGTAGTCTTTACCGCAGATAAAAACGCCCGTCACGTAGGCATTGCATTTGATTTTGAAAACTTTGAAGTAATTCATTCCTTTAAGCTTAAAAATCTTTACGACCAGGATTTTGAAGTAGCCGATTCCTTTTATTTTTACATACTCAGCCTGCCAAAAACAGTGCAGAAAATACAGTACCGCATTGTGGTTGACGGACTCTGGACCACAGACCCCCTTAACCCCCGCAAGGTTTACAACAGAGACACAGAAATGATGCTCTCCGAACTTCTTGCAAAAAGAGATGTTCCTCCCGTAACAGAAAAACATGAAGACGACGGACTTGTGCATTTTATTTACGAAGGAAAAAGCGGACAGGAAATTCGTCTCGGCGGAAGTTTTACCCACTGGGACAGCTGGATTTACAGACTGAAGGAAGTTGCTCCCGGACTTTATGCCCTTGCCCTGCCCCTTGCCCCAGGAACCTACCAGTACGCTTACTACACGGGAACTACTTCTTTTATTGACGTTACCAATCCCGAAAGGTGCTACACTCCCGAAGGAAAAATGGCTTCCCTGATTGTGGTAAAATAATAAAAAAAAAATCATTTTAAAGTTGTCCAAATGCTCTCTTGCACACCTATATATATAATAGAGGTGCGCATGAAAATTCTTTTGTTTTTATCACTGATTCTACCGCTTGCTTCCTGCCAGGCCCTGCACTGGGGGAATGGAGACGATTCTTTAAAAGACAAAACTACTGTAAAAGTTGCAAGCTGGAACTGTCAGACTTTTTTTGACGCAGAAAATGACGGTGCTGAGTACAGCGAATTTCTTTCGAGTAAAAAATGGGGAAAAGAAATGTACCTGGAACGGCTTGAACGCCTTACTCAAGTGATCCGCAGTCTGGACGCAGAAGTTTTTGTTCTTGAAGAAATAGAAAATGAAAACGTTGTTCACGACTTAAGCAATTTTCTTTCCAGTGAGTGGAATCAGAAAAAACTGTACCCGC
>JAEEKM010000134.1 GCA_016282455.1 Treponema sp.
TGGCTTGCAAAAGATAACCGCATAGCAAAGAAAAACATGCGCTTTTACATTTTTGTTCCAGCCGAACAGATACTTGCGGCAGAAGCTCTTGTAACAGACTCTTCTGAACTTGCAGGAATAATCACAAGACATAAGAGCACAAACCCCTTTTCAGTTTCCCTTGAAGAAATAAAAGAAGCAGATAAAAAATCAGTAATTCTCTACGGAGCAAAACTTTTATTCATAGAAGATTCTGTAAAGGAAGAAATAAAAAAACTCCTCCCCTCAGATTTTGTTCCCGTGTTTGATGCAGAAAGTGACGAAGCCTACGGAGATTTATTTCTTGCCGCTTCTTCAGCACACTATTTTTCAGCAAAAAAACCAAACGTAGAACTTGGCTCCTACCGGGACAAAACCACTTACAGTTCATGGAAAGGAATTGCAGACTACTGGGCAAAGGCAATGAAAGAACACAGCTGGGCTCAGGAAATAACCTGGCGCCTCTGCCGCATACAGGAACTTTTTTCAGAAAAGGCAAACAACAAAACTGTTGAACGCTACAAGCGGGAGATTGAAGACAGAATGCCTGCCCTGGAAGACAAAGCCCAGAAAATAAAAACTTACTGTGATGCCCTTACAGGAATTGCCTTACCTTCCATTTTACAGCTCTTACAAAACGGTTTAAGTGAAGACGTGAGAAAGAATTTTAAACAGACAACCCTTAACAGCGGTTTTGACATAAGAGACTTTGAAGGGCGCCACACAATGCTCACTTACCAGCACCGCATGCACCCTTCAATTTCAGAATTTTCTGCAGAAGAGATATATGACGGTAAAGCCCTTAAAGACGGAAGCGAACTGGAAGAAAAACGCACCTGGTCATGTCCTGTTTTTGGAAAAACACACGATCTCTGGCTGGACACAAGCCGTAAAACCCAGAACTACCGTGACTGCACGAATGAAAACCAGACTGAAGTTAGAATCATCAAAGATAAAATCAGTGGATTTATGGAATGGGCAAAGGATAATCCCAACCCCGACAGGGATTCAAACGGAAACTGGTCTATTGCCTGTCTTACCTATTACAAGAGGCAGGAAAGAAATTTAAAACAGGCGGTAAAAGAACTCTTTGGTGAACAGAGGGAAAAAAGCTGGTACCGCAGTCAGGACAAACATGCAGAAGTTTTCATTTACACAGTGGACAAGTTTCAGGGGCGGGAAGCAGATGTCGTCTTTCTCTCTCTGGTAAAATCCGGAAGTGCCCCCCTTGGTTTTATGGACAGCCCTAACCGTCTTAATGTTGCCCTTACGCGGGCAAGATTTCAGCGGGTAATTGTAGGCAGTCACACTTATTTTAGAAACACGAATAAATCAGAACTCTTAAAAAATCTTGCAGCAAAGGCAGTGAATGTGGAGGTGGTAAAATGAAATATACGGGAAGTCTTACAAATCCTCAGATAAAAACTTATTATGCAACAGGTTCCCTTGAACAGAAGATAGAAAACCCTTCGCTTCAGAAAATGCTTTCAAAAATACAAAGCGGTGGAATGAATGCATTTTTAAATGACAGTGAACTTGGAAAATTTGCACAGGGGCTTCGTACAAGTTTTCAGGCAGACGGCTACTTAAATCCTGACGATTCTCTTACGGCCCTTGGAAGAGATATTGTAAAAAGCGGTAAAGCCTGGCGGGGTTTACAGGGAGCTTTCTTTCTCACACTTCTTGAATACGACGGAGAAGCATACCTCCTGGATGCAGAACTTGTAAGCGACAAAAATGCAGCGAGTCCGACTGATGGAAAATCAAACATAGATTTTGCAAACCAAAGTAAGAGGATTTATTTTAACGACTCAGTTTATAGCGGTGCAGAAAGTGAATGGAGAAAAATAAAAACAGATGCAAAGTGGGCATACTGCAGACAGCAGCCCAAAAATGCAAAAGTAAATTTTTCCTATGATTATGAAAAAACAGAATGTGCCGTAAACGTTTCCTGGCAGACTGGTACAAAGGACAGGCAGTGTAACTTTACGACAACAGAAGAGAACAACTTTGCAATTCTAAAACAGTCTTATGCAATGCTTCTTTTAGGCGAACGGAAAATTACAGAAGGAGTATTTGGAACCGATCTTCAGGAAAAAACTGCACTTCAAATTTCTGTAAAGGATGCAGAATCATTATCCGGAAAAGACTGGCTCTTCTCCTTCTTTGAACGCGGAAGCTTTTATTTTAAGAACATGAAGTTTGACGGAACAAAAGGTGAAGGAAAAATAGAAGACGTGCATCTTTGTATTTCAGAGGAGGATGAAAAAACAGCCTTAATTCTGTTAAAGGAATATCTTCTTAAAAAAGCAGAAACCTCCTATCTCGGCTACGAAGAAACAGGTCGACTTGTAACAGCCTTCCAGGATCTTTTTACCTCGCCTGATGGAAAAATTCCTGCCTGTCCTCCAATCATGAAAGACTCAAAAGAAATATACGAAGAACTGGTAGAAAGGGCAAATGCAGTTTCTGACAAAAATCCTCTTGCCTGCCTTCATTTACAGGCCTACATTGACTTAGCACCCGCAGACACAATCAGACCTTATATTGAAAAAGAAAAGACCGTAAACTTAACCAACCAGGAGTTGTCTTTTAACGAACTGGTAAAAACCATCTTCGGAAGTGAAAGAACAATTAAGTCCCTCACACTCTTAAGCAAGTACACTTCCACAAACGGAAGAAATGCCCGCGCAGTAAAACTTCTTGCACAGTCCCTCAAAGCACAGTTCGGCATTAAACCCACACTGATTACAACAAAAGAAGAAGTCCGTCCGAGTGCAACAAAAACTTTTGCAGAGAGCGACAGAAAGTGGTATGAAGAAATGAAAGAGAATGTGACACTCGTAGAAAAATCCGTGAGTGAAATAAAAACAATTCATGACCGCTATTACAAAGTTGAACGGACAGACGGAAGAAATGAATGGTGGGTTCTTACAGGAGAACTTGATTCCCTGCGTTTTGAAAATGATCATCCCCGTATTCGGGAAGATGTAACTGCAGATGAAAAAGGAAAAGTTAAGGAAATGACTTTTGCACAGATTAAGCAAAGCGGCATACCAGAAAATGTTGTGAAACTTATGGAGGCACTGTAATGGCAAAAACAAAAACATTTGAAATAACCAAAGACTTTGGAGACAAAACTCTAGAAAAAGTTTTTGTTAAAGATGACAAAGAAAATCTCGTACAGCTATCTCAGTTACAAAAAGAAATGAGCAGTGCCTTTTCAAATGCAAAGTCAGTATGCCTTGTTGCAGAATCTGCCTTAAGTGACAGTCTTTTATCCATGCTGGCTTCTGAAAGAAGAAACAGGGGACTGCACATTTACATCATCACAAAAACCCTTCAGCCATCTGCACTGGAAGTTTTGCGAAGCAACTGCATTGTACGCGAAGTTCCCGGCATAAGCGGAAACTATCTGATATGCGACAGTGACAGTGCATTTTTCTTTGACAGCAATTTACAGGGCTATGCCCTTCATGAAAAAGAAAGCGTGAGTAAACTGCATGACCTCTTTGTCTATGAGTTCTGGAACAATGCAACAAAAGAATTTGTAAACGAAGCAAAGCCGGTTGCAGAACAGACTTTTGACGTTGCACCAGTGCTTGGAAACGACAATCTTATAATAGACCGTTCGGCACAGGAAAAGCATCCCTACGAAGAACTTCTAGCCCATGCGGAAGTTTTTGCAGCAAATGGAGGAATAAGTGAATATCTTAAAAACTCCGCAAGTAAAGATGCCATCCTCTATCTTGATAAAAAAGCCTGTGAAGAAAATAAAGACTGGCTTTTAAAATGCAGCGGAAGAAAAATTATTTACACAGACAATGCTATACTTCCCCTCTGTAAAAGCGGCGGCAAATGGTATATTTTAAACAGCAGTTTTAACAAAGCCTGCGACAACGAAGGAAAACTCTTTGCCGTAAAAATGGAAAAGGAACCGGTTTTCCTTAACACACATATTTTAAAAGACACTCTTACTTACCGGGAAGCCGCCGGAAAGACCATGTTCTCTGCAAAAGATTTTTCAAAGATTTCAGTCTCCGCTACAGACAGGGAAGAAAGAAGTATTTCCTATGACTACAGGCAGTTTAAGAAAATTGCAAAAATAGCTGAGAGCGAAAGGGAAGAATTATTTGACAAGCTTCATCTCCTTACTTCCGACAAACTTTCAGAGAGCGTAACCTTTAATGTAACCATGACTGTAAAAGAACTTACAAAAGGTGCCCAGCCTGCTCCAATCTATGCTGAGTATGAAAAGTTCCTTAAAGAAAAAAATGCAGCCGTTAATTCCTTAAACAAGGCTTTCAATGAAAGTACAGAGGCTATAAACAAACTGACACTAAAGTTTGATGAAAAAATGGCTGAACTCAGAAAAAAGGTCGCTGAGTCACAAGAGAAGAGAAATGAATATGAAAAAGCTAAGGACAAGCTTACTCAGAAAGAACTTGTTAAAATTTCAGCAGAACTAAAGAAAAGCGAAAGTGCCTGTACAAATGTTCAAAAGGAAAGTTACGAACTTAATAATATGCTAAAGGAAGAAAACAAAAAGAATCAGTCATTAAAGAGTCTGCTTAAACAAATCTCTGTCCTGCCGCAGGAACCAGAAACAAAAAAAGAATGTTCTGAAATCTCAGAAATTCTGAACAGGAAACTCACAATACCTTCTTTTGACAAACCAAAATACGGAACCTTATACAAGGTAAAAGCAGGTTATGAATATGAGCTTACTTCCGAAGAGAATTCAGAAAATGCCGAAGAAGAAATGAAGGCTGCTGGAATTAATGATGTAGAATTTGTTTCTGCACTTCACTAAAAAAAAAATGTCAACTCTTTCTTTTCTGACTTCTAATTAAACTAAAGAATCAGAAAAGGAGGAGTTTTATGGAAAGTGACTTATGGTCAAACCACACAGACTGTAAAGACGGAGAGGGAAAAGCAAAGAAAAGATACTATTCACTTCAAGAAGCACAGAACACTGCCTTGTATTTACAGGAGGAAAAAGGCATAGAACTCAGAGTCTATCGCTGCGACAAGTGCGGTTACTATCATTTGACAAAAAATAATGTCAACTTTCTTTCAGACTGCGGCTCTGGTAATTAAGGAGGCAGATATGAAAGATTGTTTTGGACAGGATATCAGGTGTTATTTTGAGGGAAAAATATGCTATACTGCAAGGGAAGCTGGTGGCGTTATAAACGGGGCTAGAAGGCGCCATGTTACCAACAGCTACCGCAATGGAAAGAACATTCCAAAGAGAAAATATTTTTGTGAGAAATGCGGCTATTATCATGTAACCCATTACTCCTATTACCCTTATTCATATACAGAAAAAAACATGAAGTACTACCGGCTTGAGAGGTATTAACATGAAGAAGATTGTATTTGTAGACATTCCCATGAAAGAGATGGGAGAAAAAGATGCCCAGTGCTATGCGGGAACAGGCAATGCAAGCTGCTCATACCAGGGCAAAGTTATTTTTCCCATAAATGCAGTTCTTGCAGAAAAACTAAAATCAGGCGACCAGGTAAAAGTGGTTATGCTTAAAACAATTTCTGAAAAAGGAAACTCCGGCAAAAACGCAGGTTTATTCCAGCAGGAACTTGATGAAATAAACAGTAGGTGCGGTGCAGACATTTCTTATGAAACAATCGACTCCGAGTTTGTGGAGACAAAACAAAATCATGAAAAGCGGCTTCGTGCCATGCTCTCAAAAATGGAAAGGGATGCAGAACTTTTTGTAGACATAACCTTCGGTCCCAAACCCCTTCCCATGGTCATGATGTGCGTGCTTAACTTTGCAGAAAAGTTTTTTGATGCAGACGTAAAAAAAGTTGTTTATGGTAAAGTTGATTTTGTCCGCAAAGAAGATGGAAAAACCCATCCGGAAAATCCCGAACTTTACGACGTAACCTCCCTCTACTACCTTAACGGGCTCATGTATGCAATGGAAGCTCCTGACGAAAGCAGTGCCTTAAAATCCCTCGATGCCTTTTTTGCCCTGTAAATTAAAACTGGAGTTTTTTCATGGACAAAAATCAGCAGAAAGAAAAACTAGAAAAGAAAATCACAAAAACTTTCTCTGAACTTTTTTTGCTAAAAGAAGAGAATAAGACCGCTACGGAGGAATTCTCTTCATTAAAAACAAAGCTTGCAGAAAACATCTGGAAGTGGGCCGCCTGTATTTTTGAAAAAATCGAAAATGCCGGACAGGAAATAATGGAATGCATAAACTTAAGCATCAATTCCTTTAAGGGCAGTCCTGATAAATACCTTGCCTACATTTATGTTTCTCTCAAAAATGAAATCCGCCGTGCCAACGAAAAACAAAAGGCTTTTGAATCAAGCCAGATGAAATTTCCGGAGAAAAAACAGCAGGTTTTAAATCACATGATTCGCTGGGCAGAACAGTATGGAAAAAACATTTACGACCCGCACACACAGGAAGGGCTTGCAGTCCTTTTTAACACAGAGGCAGACAAAATAAACAGGCTGCTTTACCTTCGAGAACGCACAAACACTCTCAAAGAAAAAACAATAATCGAAGATGGAGAAGAGTTTTCACTTTTGGAAACCAAATCTGTTTCGGAGGAAAAAGGCTATGGTAACCTTGACTT
The DNA here is from genome assembly GCA_016282455.1 of Treponema sp. GTDB lineage: Bacteria > Spirochaetota > Spirochaetia > Treponematales > Treponemataceae > Treponema_D. The sequence goes on from JAEEKM010000134.1 coordinate 6,634, forward strand.
TACTTTTTTTGAAAAAACAGAAAGCCTGCTCGAAATCATTAAAAACATAAATGATACTTTTGAAAACACTCAGGAGAGAACAAAACCCTATCTTTCCGCCCTTGTAACAAGGCAGTTACTCTTTGAAGCAGAAAATGCAAACCTTGAAATTAAAACAATTCTTAACCTTATAGAAAATAACACTTTTGCAAAATACACGGAAGCAAAAAGAGTCATGGAATGCTTTGAAAAAGATGCTTTACCAACGCAGGAAGAAGTAGCCCGCTGGTTTGGAAGGGACAAGACAGATGCAAGCAGAAGCATGAAGACTTTTATGAATAAATTATCTTCTAGCTGAGCAAAAGCCGTATTTCTTCTTCGCTCAAAAACCTGCACTCCCCGGGCTTAAGGTTTTCATCAAGTCTGAGTTCACCCATAGCAATTCTTTTTAAGGCCACCACTTCATTTTGTACCGCATGAAACATCCGCTTTACCTGATGAAACTTTCCTTCTGAAATTTCAAGACTGCATTCTCTTGAAGAAAGCCAGCATACACTTGCGCTCTTTGTTTTAAAACCATGTTCGCCCCTGAAATGCGGAAGCCATATTCCTTCGTTAAACAA
>JAEEKM010000135.1 GCA_016282455.1 Treponema sp.
ATTGAAGAAGGACGTTATACAAAAGAACTTGCACTTTTTGAAGGACTCATTGCACTCCGCAAAACTCATCCTTCGCTCAGAAGCATGGAAACACATTTTGTCTATGATGAATACGCAGATGAAAAAAGCCGTCTTATTCAGCTTAAACGAAGTGACTGCAAAAGCGGAGACCAGCTTTACTTTGTGGCAAACTTTTCAAATGCCCCTCAGAAAGTTCCCGCTCCCCTGTCTGAAAAGAAAATTCTTCTTTCCAACCTTCTGGAAGATAACGTACTTTTGCCAAAGGGATTTATTGTAGTCTCCTAAGATTTCTGTCAGCAAAGATGGATGAAAAAGTGGCACCCATGGCAGATGCAGCGGGAGTGAAGTGTCAGTTTCTCTAAAATCTTGACATCTATCTGTTATGGTCTTACTATAGTAGGTGGAGAATAAAATGAATAAAATCCGCTTTACTATTTCTAAAAAAATCATTCTTGGAGTTACTGCAACTACAGTTTTAATACTTCTTTCTTTTGGTACTGTTATTTACAGCAGAATGAAAAAAATCGACAAGGAAGCTTTTGAAAATTCCTTTATGAATATTATTTCCGAAGTGGATGTTGCAATTGAAAACTACTTCGAAAGTTTTGATACTTTTTCAAACGCTTTTGCAAAGATTGAACTTATCCGCAAGGCAGACAACAGCATTACAAGTTATGTAAACAAGGAAGACCCCAGCGGAAAAATTCCTGTTGACCCCAATAAGTTCGGCAGTTACGAACGTTCTGTTTATGAACTTGCAAAAACTTTTACCGAAGAAAAACCTGAGATTACAGGTATTTCCATTTCACTCGAAGCAAACGGCGGTTATGTCCGTTACCCTGTGGAACCCAGACCAAACAACTATGATGCAAGAACCCGCTCCTGGTACAAGAATGCAAAAAACAATAACGGAAAAACTTTCATTTCCAATGTGTATGCAACTGCGGTGGGAACCCGTGTTATTGTCGCTTCAAAATTCTTTGAGGATGAAAACGGAAACCCAAGGGGTGTTGTTGCAACTGACATTAAGTTTGACTACCTTGACTCCCTCATGCGGGCCTTTAAGAAAAATGAGACAGACCTTTCCTTTATCATTCTTGACAATGCAGGAAACGTAATTCTCAATCAGCTTGACCCCGAGACAGAGTTTAAAAAAGTAGAAACTCTAAATATAGAAGAATTAAATGAGTTTAAGCATGGAACTAAAAAAACTTTCATAAGGGAATATCACGGAGTGGAGTATGAGTTTTCTTCCGTTCCCTCTGACAATGCCTATGTTCAGCTTGATTACATTGTGGCAGCACCACTTGAATACATCAATAAAGCAAACGGGGTTGTGCTTTCTACGATTCTTGTGATTGTTCTTATTTCCATTCTTGTAAGCGTGCTTGTTGCAGTCTTCCTTGCAAAGATGATAACCAATCCCCTTAATTCTTCAGTCAATCTTTTAAAAGATATTTCTGAAGGTGACGGTGACCTTACAAAACGCCTCCCCCTGCACGGAAACGATGAACTTACAGACCTTGCCGTTTACTTTAACAAGACAATAGAAAAAATCAGTGAACTGGTGCGTTCAATTAAAAACGAATCTACTGTTATGGATTCTGTTGCATCAAATCTCTCTACCAACATGAGTGAAACAACAGATGCCGTTCAGAAAATTGACGAGAACGTAGGTGTAATTAAAAATCAGATTGGAAGCCAGCGTTCTGACGTGTCACAGACTTCTGACAAAATGCGCCGTATTTCCGGTAATATTGAAAAGTTAAGTGCCAACATTGCAGACCAGGCTCTGAGTGTTGCCCAGGGTTCCAGTGCAATTGAAGAGATGGTTGCAAACATCCGTTCTGTAACAGACATCCTTAATAAGAATGCACTTTCTGTAAGAGAACTCACTGGTTCTGCAGAAAAGGGCCGCGAGGTGGTACGCAAGACAGTGGAACTTACCGAAGAGATTGTTCGTAAATCAGACGGACTTCTTGAAGCTTCAAATGTTATTTCAAATATTGCAACCCAGACAAATGTGCTTGCCATGAATGCGGCAATCGAAGCGTCTCATGCAGGCGAAGTTGGTAAAGGTTTTGCCGTTGTGTCTGGTGAAATCAGAAAACTTGCCGAAGATTCAAACACGCAGGGAAAGAAAATTACAGATGCTCTTGTTGGCCTTAAAGATTTGATTTCTGAAATTGCAGTAGCATCTAAAGAAATTAAAGATCAGTTTGAAAAAATATTCGGTAACACCCAGGAAGTTTCTGAACAGGAGACTGTAATTAAATCTGCCATGGACGAACAGACTGCAGGCAGCCAGCAGGTGCTTAATGTGATTCATGACATTAACAGTCTTACTTCGGATGTTAAGAACGGTATTGAAGAAATGAACAGAGACGGTCAGTCAATTCTTGAAGAGATGGAAAGACTTGCTACAACTTCTGTAAATATTTCAAGCAACATGGATAAGATTTCTTCTGAAATCAGTGAGATTACTGATTCCGTTTCCGACGTAAATGAGCAGGCCTATAAAAACAAGGACTCAATCAATCACGTCACAAACGAAATCAATAAGTTTAAGATTTAATTTTTCTTACTCCGTTGCCATGAGCTGTTTCATACTGCGGGCAGTTTCACGGGTACGTTCTGCCAGGTGACGGAGTGATTCCACTTCTTCTGCAAGTGCCTTTGCCCTTGTGGAAATTTCATCACTAGCCGTATTAACTTTTTTGGTTGCAACAGAAAGTTCCGTCATGTTGTTAAGAACAAGGGCTGAGTTTTCTCCCTGTTCCACCACATTCTGTTTCATGCGGGAAGCAGAGGCTGCCATCTGTTCGGATTCTCTTGCGATTGTTGTTCCAGTCTGTACCTGTTCCTTAATGCTCTGAGAAGCGGCACTAACTTTTTCCACACTCTGACCTGCACCTTCTTTAATCTGTGCAAATGTCTGATTAACTTTACTTGTAAGCTGAACACTCTGTGCAATGCTCTGAATAACGCTTGTAATGATTTCTCCAATCCTTGAGGCGTAGGCAGAACTGTTTGCGGCAAGAGATTTAATTTCGTGTGCAATCACAGAGAATCCCTTTCCTGCTTCACCAGTGTGGGCGGCTTCAATAGCGGCGTTCATGGCAAGAAGGTCTGTCTGCTGGGCAAAGTTGTCCAGGGTGTCTACCACGTTAAGAATTTCTTTTGAAGAATTCTGTATGGACTCAATCACACCAATGAGTTTGGTCATGTCGGCAGAACCTGCGGTGGTAAGTGAATTGAGTGAGCGGGTAAAGTTTTCTGCAGTAACAATACCTTCGCTTACGTTTGAGATTCCCCTGATTACATCCTGAGTTCCGTCGGCAGTAGTCTGAATGCTTTTTGCAGTAAGGTCAAATTCACGGTTCATTCTGGTAAGGGACTGGGCAAGTTCCGTGATGGCTTTTTCTGCTTCTTCGTTAAGTGCATTCTGGTCTCTGAGTGCAAGGTTAATGTCGGACACTTTATCAAGTGAAGTGCGGGAAGCGGTCATTACGTTTTCTACAGATTCTGCAAGTTCATCTGAAATCTGTGCTGTCTCTGTTGCCATCTTCTGTGCGCTGGCAAAAATCTCAGAAAGTCTTTCGTGCTGCTTTTCAGTTTCTTTTGCAAGCTCGGTGAGCTGATTCTGACTTTTTGCTGAACGTACGCAAAGTGTAATGAAGATTGCAAGGTCAACTGCAAAGAATGCAAGCGCCTGGGTCCACATGAAAGGAACAATTCCAGCCAGCATTACAATAACGTCGTGCAGGGCAAGAATGGCACCCAATGTAAAGCCCAGGAACATGTTGAGTGAGTAGGGCTCACGCATTTTAACGCCGTGACTTGCGGTAACAAATCCGTACACAATCACCACCACTACAGGAAGAAGCATGAGGTTGAACATGAGGTCCATGGCATCCTGTTTGCCGCTTATGAGAAGATAGGCAATGAAGGGAATAAAAGTGAAAATGATAACTGCAATCTTGAGCTGCTTGTAGTATTTTCTGTTAAAGAACCTGTTCAAAAAGAGTGACATGTAGGTAAGGCTCACTGGAAGACAGGCACGGCAGAGGGAACGGTGCAGGTTGTAAGGGAGAATTATGAACTCAGAACCCAAATCAAAGAAGTATGGGATGATGAACATAAGGCTTATGGAGAAGTAAAGGTAAGTTTTATTTTCCCTGTTGCCGATGTAAACTGCAAAAGTGTAAATCATGATGAAAACACAGAGGAAGGTAAGGATGATGAAGAATCTCGGGCCAAACTGGTTGTGGACTATGTTCTCAAAAAAGGCTTCGTCTCCGTTATCAAGACTGAACTGAAGCTCGTTTAATTTGTCGGAAGGGCAGTATATTCTTGCGGCAAGGTGAACTACTCCGTCATGCACTGCGGAATGAGGAATGTTTACGTCTACATCTTCTTCCATGCGTACACGGAATACCGGTTCTGTAGTTCCACGGCTTCCTATGTAAGCTCCGTCTGCATAAAAGTCTGCAGCACCATTAAACTTGTTCATGCCAAGCCAGAGGTTTTCTTTGAGCTGGTCAGCGCTTACTGGAACATCCGCTTTGAGCCAGGCAAAATGGTAGCCCTGCATGTAAAGGGATTTTCCTTCCAGTACAGGCCAGGCGGAAGTGTCAAAGTCTGGAGAGGCCCATTCTTTGTTGTCTCCGAGAGAATACTTCCATTGGGCAGTGATTGTTTTGGTTTTCCGGTGAAGGGAGCAGGAGGTTAAACTTCCTGTCAGTAATAGAATTAAACTAAAGGCAAATAATAAACGTTTTGTGTTACTTTTCTTCATAGCATTTCCCCGTACAATTACTAATAACAAGTAATTGTAACATGGAAAATGCATAATAGTAAAGAAGAAAAAATTAAATCATCACTTTGCGAAGTTCATATTCCACAATGTCCGTGGCTCCGAGTGACTGGAGTTTTGGAAGCAGGGTAGGAACATCAGACTTTTTAACAGCGATTTTTATTGCATAGCCGTTACCGCCAAAGAGGGGGCTTACTGTGGGGCTTCTCATGGACGGGAGACCTTTTACCAGTGCGTCGAATTTTTCTTCGCTAACGTTCATTTCAAGCATCACGCGGCTTCTTGCATTGAGCACGGTTTCAAAGAGCATTTTAAGTTCCATGATTTTCTGCTTTTTTGCAGGGTCCTTGAGTGCTTCTTTGTTTGCGTACATGCGGGTGGAGCTTGTCATGAGGGTGTCCACGATTTTTAAGTGGTTGGCATGCAGGGAACTTCCGGTGCTGGTGTTGTCAATGAGAATCTGAGCCATGCTCTCTTCGTTGTCCTGAACAAAACCTTCGCTTGTACCCCAGGTGCGGAAAACAGTACCGTCGAGTTTTTTGTTTTTTACCCACTGGGCGCTTAAGTTCTGGTACTCTGTGGCAATTGTAACAGGCTTTTTGCAGATGGTGTCAAAATCAAAGGTGTCCGGGATTGCGGCAACAATGCGTACTCCGTCAAAACCAAGATCCATGATTTCTTCTACGGAATCTTCCACTCCGTTTTCATAAACCCAGTCTTTACCGCTAAAGCCAATGTCGGCCTTGTTCTGTGCAAGCAGGTTTGAAACAATCTGGGGTTTTACTACCTGAAATGCCAGGTCATCCTGATTTGTAATGGGAAAGTAGGTGCGGTCAGGCAGACTGATAGAAATGCCTACATCGCTCAAAAGTTCGTATACTGATTCATAAATGCGGCCCTTAGCCAGCAAAATCTTCAATTTTTCCATGGGGCAAGTTTAGCAAAAAAAAGAACGTCGGGCAAGACCAACGTTCTCTTTTGTAACTGTATTGATTAAAGTCGATTTCTATTACTTTACGTCGCAGCCGAAGTCAAAATAGTTTCCGTCTGAATAGCGGCCTTCTTCTTCGTTCCAGACATAGATGGCAACTGCACCTGTGTAGTAGCCCCTTTGCATTGAGTAGCCCATTCCGAGACTGGAGCTGCTTGTTTTATGGAAGTATTTTTCAGGTCTGGCAATAATCTTGTAACCGGTTTCGCTATATGTTTCAGCGGCAACATATTCAGTGTGTTCGTAGGTAAAGGTTGTTTCTGAAAGCCACTTGTCAAAGTCTGCATCATAACCGCCAATCCTGAAATTGCCGTACTCTTCATTTGCAATGTAAAGGAGGCTGCTCCTAAGCTGGTCCATGGAATCAAAACCGTAGCCTTCTGTGTCATCGCCATAGTTGTCTTTGTAGGTGATTTTTGTTCCGTCCAGATTAAAGAAACATCCGGTAAGCATAAAAACTGCCGTAAGGGAAAGAATAAGGGTAAGAAGTGTTTTTTTCATTTTTTTTCTCCTGAATTTAATTGTAATAACATTTGTTTATACTCTTCCTTATAATCTTATGTCAAGGTTATATATTTCGGGTCGGAAAGTGGCACGTAACGGAGTGGCAGCTGGCATGGGTGTCACTTTGTAGCCGCAGTAATATAATTAAATCAACAGTAGATTGTGGTGCAAAAATTCGCTGTCCGATTAGAAGTCGCCTACAACCGTGACCGGCCCCATGCCAGCTGCCACGAGAGTGAAGTGCCACTTTCCCTTTACGATAAATGTAAATTGTCGCCACCTTGACATATTGACGAAAAATGTCAAACTCCTTAGAATGCTATAAAATAAGTTTAATTTACAGGAGACAGTTATGGTCATTAAACCAATGATTCGCTCAAACATCTGCATTAACGCTCACCCCATCGGATGCGCAAAGGATACAGAGAGACAGATTGCTTATGTCCGCTCACAGAAGGCAAAACGCGGAACAAAGAATGTTAAGGAAGGTGGAAATGGTCCCAAGACTGTTCTCGTTCTCGGCTGTTCAACCGGTTATGGTCTTGCAAGCCGCATAAGTGCCGCTTTTGAATACGGAGCAGACACCATTGGTGTTTCCTTCGAAAAAGAGCCTACAGTTACAAAGGGTGGAACTCCAGGCTGGTACAACAACATGGCTTTTGATAAAGCATCTAACGCAGAAGGACTCCGCACTGCAACCTTTAATGCAGACGCCTTTAGCGATGAATGCCGCCAGACCGTTATTGCCAAACTCAAGGAGTGGGGTGCAAAGGCTGACCTCGTTGTTTATTCTCTGGCAAGCCCCGTTCGCACAGACCCTGACACAAAAGTTATGTACAAGTCTGTAATCAAGCCAATCGGTTCTGTTTATGCAGGTGCCGCCCTTGACATGATGAGTGGAAAAATCACACAGGCTTCTACAAATCCTGCCGAAGGAGATGACATTCCAAACACAGTAAAAGTGATGGGTGGTGAAGACTGGCAGCGCTGGATGAAAATGCTTCTTGAAGCAGGTGTTCTTGCAGAAGGATGCCGCACAGTTGCTTACTCCTACATCGGCCCCTCTTTGAGCCATGCCATTTACCGCGACGGAACAATCGGTGAAGCAAAGAAAGACCTCGAAAAACGTGCCCACGAAATTGACGCATCCCTTAAGAGTGCATTAAACGGTGGTGCCTTCGTAAGTGTGAACAAGGGTCTTGTAACAAGAAGTAGTGCAGTTATCCCCATCATCAGTCTTTACCTTGGTGTTCTTTTCAAAGTAATGAAAGCAAAGGGAACCCACGAAGGCTGCATTGAGCAGATGGAACGCCTCTTTGCAGAACGCCTCTACACCGGAGAAAACTCTGCCGCAGGAAAAGTTCCTGTTGACGAAGAAAACAGAATCCGCATTGACGACTGGGAGCTTGCTGCAGATGTACAGGCAGAAGTTGACCGCATCATGCCAACAGTTACAGAAGAAAATGTTAACGAGACAACAGATCTTGCAGGTCTCCGCCATGACTTCCTTAACATCAACGGTTTTGATGTAGAAGGCGTTGACTACGAAAAAGACGTTGCCGACATGAGCAAAATCGACTAAGTTTTTATTGAGTGACTGCACCGGATTAAACGGAACTTAAGAAGGTCTGCTTTTCCGGTGCTTTTTTTTTCAAGGGAAATATTTATGGAAAAAACAAATGTAAAAAAAGGTCTTGTGCTTGAAGGCGGTGCCATGCGCGGAATGTTCACTGCCGGAGTTCTTGATGTTTTTATGGAAAATGGAATAGACTTTGACGGAGCAATCGGAGTGTCTGCGGGTGCAACTTTTGGCTGCAACTTTAAGTCCCGTCAGATTGGTCGTGCAATCCGCTACAACAAACGTTTTTCCCATGACTGGAGATACTGTTCTGTCCGTTCCCTTCTTTTTACAGGCGACCTTTATGGCGCTGACTTCTGTTACAATAAAATTCCCAATGAACTTGATGTCTTTGATTTAGAAACTTACAGAAAAAATCCGCTTGAGTTTTACTGCGTTGCCTCTGATTGTGTAAGCGGAAAACCCCTTTATAAAAAACTTGACTCCTGCGACGAACATGAACTTACCTGGATGAGGGCTTCTGCTTCCATGCCTCTTGCAAGCAGAATTGTGGAAGTTGACGGCTATAAACTTTTGGATGGAGGAATGACAGATTCCATTCCGCTTGAATATTTTGAAAGCCTTGGTTATGAAAAAAATGTGGTTGTTTTAACTCAACCCAGAGAATACGAAAAAAAATCTTCCTCTCTCATGCCCTTAATGCGCCTGATGCTAAAAAAATATCCTGCCATTGTGGATGCAATGGAAAACCGTTCAGAAGATTACAACCGTCAGAGAAAGTATGTTTATGAAAAAGCGGACAGGGGAGAAGTGCTTGTTATTGCACCGGAAAAAGCCCTTGGCATAAGCCGTACTGAAAAAGATCCGGAAGAGCTGCAGAGAGTGTATGACGAAGGAAGAAAAGCGGCCCTTGCATCTTTAGACCGCCTTAAAGAATTTCTGTAAATTATTTTTCTACAAAATCTTTACGGGAATTCTTTTTGCCCTTCCTGTCATTTTCTTTTGGAGAAGTCCAGATTGTGGCAAGGCTTTGTGTGTCTATAAGGGCAGGATTTCCCGAAGCATCCGTTACCAGAAGTCCGTTAGCAGTAAGATTCATTGGCGAAGCGCTGTTTACGCTAAGCGCAGATTTCTGTTTAAGGACAGCATCTTTTGAGTAAGTGGCAACAAAGAATTCTTTACCTTCCTGAATGATTACGTAAAAAGAGTCACCGTACTGAACAAGTTCTGAGTTTTCTGAAATGAACTCTGCGCTCTGCTTTCTCATTACCAGCTGCTCTGAATCCATAAGACAGAGTCTTACGGCAGAGTGACCGTCGTTAATTCCGCAAATGGCAAGATACATCTGGGGGTAAGTGGCAGTTCCCTCAGCATCCGTAACTGTTATGTCATTAACTACATAAACTGCCTTGCTGCGAACCTGAGTCATCTGAGATTTTAAAAGAACTTTTCCTGTGTTTGCATCTACAGTGATGAGTCTGAAAAGTTTATTTTTTCCATCAGCACCAAAAAGACCTGTTACAGGAAGATACTCTTCCCTTTCCTGAAGAAGTGCCTGCTTGTCTTTTGCAAT
>JAEEKM010000136.1 GCA_016282455.1 Treponema sp.
CGCAGAAGTCCGAGCAGGCTCTCGATGTAGCAGTTTCCGGCACCCCGACCCATTCCGTTGTAAGTTGCATCAAGCCAGTCAACTCCGTCTCCAACGGCTTCAATTGTATTTGCAAAAGCAAGCTGCTGGTTGTTGTGGGCGTGAATGCCGATTTTTTTGTTGTAGCGCTCCCCGTACTCTTTGTAAAGGGAAACAATTCTTGCAGTCTGTTCAGGGTAGATTGAACCAAAACTGTCTACAATATAAATAACATCTACCGGAGAATGACCCAGCATTTCAAGGGCTACGCGAACGTCTCCTTCCTGGGCGGTGCTTATTGCCATAATGTTGCAGGAAACCATGTAGCCTTTTTTCTTTGCATCTTCAATCATTTCAAGGGCAAGGGGCATCTGGTTTACGTAGCAGGCAACACGAATTACATCCAGAGGACTTTCGTTAATTGGGTGAATGTCATCCTTAAAGTCACATCTTCCCGCATCTGCCATTGCTGCAAGTTTTACTTTTTTTTCATCCCCGTGGTAAAGGGCTTCTTCTCCAAACAGGTGTACGATTTCGGAATCATCACAAAACTTCCATTTGCCGAATTTTTTTTCATCGAACATTTTTTTAGAAGCTTTGTAACCCACTTCCATAATGTCTACACCGGCAGTTTTGTTTGTCTCATAAAGACCGCGGGCAAATTCATCAGTGAACATAAAATTGTTTACAAGACCACCGTCTCGTAACGTTGCATCCACTACCTTAATGTCTGAGCGAAAACCCATGAGGGAAGAAATGTCTTTCATTATTTTGTATCTCCAGATAGAAACATTATAACATAAGTAATTGCAAGGTGCAAGGCGTAATGGTATATTCTTTTTATGGCAATAATTCCTTTTTCAAAAGAAAACTCTTCTTACCCGATTTACATTTTTTCCGGTAAAAAAATTCTTGTAAAAAAAACAGACGGCAGTGAAAACCTTTCTCTTCCAGATGCGGAAGTTTTAAATACTTTTATGTCCAATCATTTTATTTCTGACTCTTTTACGGAAACAGAAAAAAAATATAGTGCCGCTTTTCTTAAAGAAGGTTTTGTTTTGCCTCCTGACTGTGAACTTATCATGCTCCGCGAATATTTCTGGCGGACAAAGGATTATGAACTTTCTGCAAGGGCCCACGGTTTTCTTTCCATCCGTGAAATATACCGTTTCTGTCCTACTTGCGGCGGTAAGCTTGAAGATGACTCTTACTTTACTGCAAAAAAATGTTCCTCCTGCGGAAGACTTTTGTTCCCCCGCATTGAACCTGCGGTGATTGTTCTTGTTTCAAAGGGAGACGAAGTGCTTCTTGTAAAAAGTAAGACAAATGCTTCCGGTTTTTATTCATGCGTTGCAGGTTTTGTTGAACACGGAGAATGCATTGAGCAGACAGTTGTTCGCGAAGTAAAAGAAGAAACAGGTATTGATGTGAAGAATGTGTGTTATGCAGGGAGTCAGCCCTGGCCTTTCCCGGACCAGCTTATGCTTGCCTTTACTGCAGACTATGCCGGTGGTGAAATAAAAATTCAGGAAGAAGAAATAGAAGCGGCCGCCTGGTTTAAAAGAAATGCCCTGCCACCAACGCCACCGGCGGGTTCTGTGGCATATAATCTTATTCACGGTTTTAAAAAGCCCTTTTAATGACCCTTTGACAATTTAAGTTTAAAGTAGTACTGTGCTCACATGAATAATACCAATCAAAGTTTAAATTATAAAATTGCTGTGACGGGAGTGCTTGGTGCACTCAGTGTTTTGCTTGCTGTAACTCCCCTTGGATACATTCAGCTTGCAGGACTCATTAACATTACTATCATGCACATTCCTGCAATTCTTGCGGCAGTAACTGCAGGTCTTGTTCCAGGTATTGCAGTGGGGTTTGTGTTTGGAATTACAAGCCTTGTGAGGGCAATCATGATGGGGGGTGTTCCAACTCCTTTTTTCATGAATCCTCTTGTTGCCGTTTTGCCAAGAATGATTTTTCCAATCGTTGCCTGGGCAATAAATAAAGGCTTTACTTCCATTCCTAAATTTCCCCGTGCCGTAAGCGGAGGAATTTCTGCAGCAGTTGCAACCCTCTTTCACACAATGATTGTCATGCTGATGATTTATCTTTTCTACGGAGAAAGACTGGTAACCGGTCTTGTAGCCACTTTTGAAAAACTCGGACTTGATGTTTCTTCACTTTCTCCGGTTGGCATTTACTTTGCAATCATCGCTGCTATGGAAGCAACAAACGGTCTCTGGGAAATTCTTGGAGCAGTGATAATTGTGACGGCAGTGCTTGCAGGTCTTTATGCAGTGCAGGGCCGTCGTTCAAAACTTCGTGACCTTGAAGAAAAAGAAGAAAAGGCAGAAGAGTAAGTTTTACTTATTTTACTTCAATTCTTCCCATGGCGGCACGTTTACTTCTTACTTCTTCCAGATAAGCGGAGAGGGAAGTAGTGTCGCCTTTTTTTATGTAGTCTTTTATTTCTGCAAGAGAACGTTCAAAGTTTTCAATGTGTGCAACAAGTTTTTCTTTATTGGAAACAAAAAGTTCCGTCCACAGCGGTGCATTTATAAGGGCGATTCTTGTAAGGTCTTCAAAACTTCCACCGCCAAAAGCAGTAATGGAAGAATCATCGGCACTGTCTACAAGTGCACTTGCAATCACGTGACAGAGCTGACTTGTAAAACCAATTTTCCAGTCGTGGGTGTCGCAGTCAGTTTCTGTAATGCGGGTAAAGCCCATTTCACCAACGAGTTCCCTCATCATTTCAAGGTTTTCTTTTTTGTTAAAAGACTGAGGACAGAGAATGTAGTTGTGGTTAATAAAAAAACTTGCCTTTGAAGCAGCGTAACCTTCTTTTTCACCACCTGCCATTGGATGACCGATAATAAAATCAACATCACTTCTGAGAATTTCAGGAAGACTTTCCTGGAATATTCCCTTTACACCACTGATGTCTGTTACTACTGCTCCGCTTTTAAAGGAGTCTTTGTGTTCTTTAAGAAAATCCAGCGTTGCATGCGGGTAGAGGCAGATAAAGAGAAGGTCGCAGAGGGGAAGCATTTCTTCCACTTTGTCAGAGGTGTAGGAGGCGTCAATTACCCCTTCAGAAAGTGCGGCACTCAAACATCCGGTGCTTCTGTTACAGGCAAGAATTTTTCCCGTTGAACCTGCGCGGCTTAATATGTTCAGGCGGATGGCTTTTGCAAAGGAACCGCCCATTATTCCAAGACCAACAATGCCGTAAGTAAGATCGTTTAGTTTTTTCATGTCCTGTCCTTAACTTTTCTTACATTGTCTTGTCGTCTACTGCGGCAATTTTATTCAGCTTGCACATGAGTTCTTCAAACTGAGCGGGAGTGAGCTGCTGGCTTGCATCAGAGAGGGCTTTTTCCGGGTTGCAGTGAACTTCTACTTCAAGACCGTCTGCTCCGATTGCAACTGCGGCTTTTGCAAGTTCACCAACCATCCAGCGGATTCCACAGGCATGACTTGGATCAATTACTACAGGAAGATGAGACATTTTGTGAAGATAGGGAACTGCACTTAAGTCCAGACAGTTTCTTGTGTAGTTGTCGTAAGTGCGGATTCCTCTTTCGCAGAGAATGACGTTTTCGTTTCCGTTTGCCATGATGTATTCTGCGCTCATAAGGAGTTCTGTAATTGTGCCTGAAAGTCCGCGTTTTAAGAGAACAGGTTTACCGCATTTACCGACTTCTTTAAGAAGGTCAAAGTTCTGGAAGTTTCTTGCACCAATCTGAATGAGGTCTACGTCTGCAAAATTATGAAGTTCGCTTATTGCCATAAGTTCCGTGCAGATTGGAAGACCTGTTTCTTTTTTTGCTTTAAGGAGAAGATCTATGCCTTCTTTGCCAAGCCCCTGGAAACTGTAGGGAGAAGTACGGGGTTTATATGCACCGCCTCGAAGAATTCTTGCACCCGCTTTTTTTACCGCAAGGGCAGCATTCATAATCTGGTCTTCATTTTCTACAGAGCATGGTCCTGCAATAAGGGGAACGATTTTTTTGTCACCGATTGGACAGGGAGTGACACCTGCCTGGTTTGCACCGACAATGACAACTGTATCTGCCGGATGGAAGGAACGGCTTGCCATTTTGTAGGGAGCGGAAACCCGTTCTGCACTTTCTACAATTTCGTTTGCAAGAAAATCCTTGGGGTCAAGTTTACTTGTGTCTCCCAAAAGACCAACGATTGTAATTTCCTTTCCTTCAGAAACATGAACTCCAAGCCCCTTGTCCTTCACCTCGCTGATGAAAGAGTCCACCTGTGGTTTTGTTGTTCCCTGCTTTAAGACGATAATCATATTTATTCCTCCAAAAAATTATTTACACAAAAAAAAGGACCTCCCGTTTGCGGAAGGTCCTTGGATTCAAAACTTAAGCACACGCGTTTAGCACCAATTCCGCTTTTGGTCAGAGAGAGAATCAAAGCTATAATAAAAGTATGCCAGCGTGTTTGTAAATTTCATACATGAATAGTAACATGACAAAAGTTTTTTTGTCAATGGGAAGTACCTTTATTTATTTCCAAAGATTTGCTATACTTCAAAAACAACTTTTATTTGGAAAGGTAAAGTTTATGTGTGGAATAGTTGGTTATGTTGGTTGCAGGGAAGCTACTCCGATTTTGGTAAATGCCCTTAAAAAACTTGAGTACCGCGGATACGACAGCGCAGGTATTGCAGTCTTCAATGGAGAGAACATTGTTGTGCGCAAAGTTAAGGGTGCCCTTCGTGCTTTAGTAGAAGATGTAACCAAAGAGGTTGTCCGCACAAGTGATTCCATGACAGATGATGAGTGTGATGCCCGTGAAGCAGAACTTGTTCCCCTCATGGCAAAAGAAGTGCCTGGTTATCTGGGAATAGGTCACACAAGATGGGCCACCCACGGAGAGCCAAGTGATGTTAATGCTCATCCCCACATTAACGAAAGCGGTACCATTGCAGTCGTTCACAATGGCATTATAGAAAATTATGCCAAGCTCAAGGCATGGCTTCAGGAACAGGGAATCGTTTTTAGAAGTCAGACAGATACAGAAGTTGTTGCTCATCTTATAAATTATTTTTACGAAGAAGACGGTGACATTTTTAACGCAGTGCTTAATGCCCTTCATCGTCTTGAGGGAAGCTATGCACTTGGTGTAGTATGCCGTGATTTCCCTGACAGAATTATTGCAGCCCGCAAGGAAAGTCCTCTTATTGTTGGTCTTGGAGAGGGAGAGAATTTTATTGCAAGCGATGTTCCTGCAGTTCTTGAACACACCCGCGAAGTTTACTTCCTTGACCAGAAACAGATTGCAGTTCTTTATGCAGATCATGTTGACCTTTATGATGAAGACGGAAACAAAGTTGTAAAGGAAGCAAGTCATGTTGACTGGGATCTTTCTGCCGCACAGAAAAATGGTTACGCTCATTTCATGTTAAAGGAAATTCATGAGCAGCCCAAAGCCCTGCATGACACTCTGCAAAATCATCTTGTGTTTGAAAAGGGTAAAGCCGTTGACATTAAGTTTGACGAAATTTCCGGAAGCGACTACTGGAAAACTGCCCGCCGGGTTGTGATTACTGCCTGTGGTACTGCCTATCATGCAGGTGTGGTTGGAAAATATGCTTTTGAAAAATTTGCCCGTCTTCCTGTTGTGGTTGATGTTGCAAGTGAGTTCCGCTACAGAAATCCTATTCTTAATAAAGACGATGTTTTTATTGTCATAAGTCAGTCCGGAGAAACTGCAGATACCCTTGCCGCCCTTCGTCTTGCAAAAGAAGCGGGAGTTCATGTAATTGCAATTACAAACTGTGTGGGTTCAACTGTAAGCCGTGAAGCAGATGATGTAATCTATACCCTTGCCGGACCTGAAATTGCAGTTGCTTCTACAAAAGCCTATACCACTCAGCTTGAGTGTCTTTATCTTCTTGCCCTGCAGTCTGCAAAAGTCAGGGGACTCATTGATGAAAGTTCCTTACAAAAATCTCTTGAAGAACTTTGTGCTATCCCTGATAAACTTGAAGAGATTCTTTCTCATCAGGATGCCGTACAGAAGTTTACCAGCAAAACTTTTAACAAGCAGAAAGTATTCTTTATTGGCCGTCAGTTTGACAGTGCAACAAGCCTTGAGTGTGCCCTTAAGTTAAAGGAAGTAAGTTACATGCACAGCGAGGCCTTTGCGGCAGGTGAATTAAAGCACGGACCTATTGCACTTGTAGACCCGGATACTCTTGTGGTGGCAATTGCAACCGACAGGGCCATGTACGAAAAACTTGCAAGCAACATAGAAGAGGTAAAAAGCCGTAAGTGTGCAACCCTTGTTATTACCCAAAGTACCGGGGATGAGTTTGCAAAAGCGGCAGATGAAATTATCCGCATTCCACCCTGCGATGACAGTTTTGCAAGCCTGCTCTCTGTGGTGCCGGCTCAGCTCTTTGCCTATTACTGTGCAGTTCTTCGCGGAAACAATCCGGATAAACCCCGTAACCTTGCAAAAAGCGTTACTGTAGAATAAGAGATTGTTTTAACGGGTCAGGGGAGTTCGTGCATTACCACTACCCGGCGTAAAATGTTGGCTTTGTAAGAAAAATAAATGTCTTCTTCTCCGTCAACAGAACCCAGGTAGCAGGGAACCCATGAATTGTAAGTTTCATCTACGGAAGCAGTCCAGAAACTTTCACTGGTGTCCACCTGACTTCCGTAGCGGGAAATAAGTTCTGTAATTTTTCCAAAGTTCCGAAGCAGGTATTTTTCAACTTCAAGTCTTGAAGGAAGATACCAGCCTGTTTGCCAGAAAGAACTTAAGGAATTTTCTGTGCCGTAGTTTTCTGCGTAAGTAAAGGCATAAAAAGAAGATGCGTTATAACTGGCAGAAATTTCACCGTAATTGTCACTTCCTGTAAGGTCCACTGCCATATCAAGGGCCTGTAAGTCAAAATCTTTTGAAAGACTCTCTCCCGTGTACCAGCTTTTCTTACCTGCCTGTGTTCCAAGCACTTTTACAGAATCAAGTGTAGAAAGTATTATTCCAAAAACAAATGCACCTGAGTAAGCGGTGTATTCATAATCCGGGCGGACAATGTATTCGTAGTCTGTGTCAGAAATTGTTTTGTGGACAAGAAGGTCACCGGTTACCGCATCTTCTTTTTGAAGAACAGGATTGTATCTGGCAAAAAGTTCGTAGCCTTTTTCCCTGTAGTCCCAGCCGTCAAATTCATTTTCTGCACTTCCGTCCTCATAATACCAGCCTGCAAAACTCCAGCTTTTTCCGCTAGAGTCCGTATAGTCTTCAGGAAAAAAATCAAAAGTTTCTTCAGGTGCATACCAGGTGAGGCTTATGTCATTGTAAAGGGTAATTTCCCTTGAGTTGGAAGAATTTATTTCGTCAGTGAGTTTAAGCGGGATGGAGGAAGGAGTAAAGCCTTTTGAGAATGCAAAAACTGGAGTTAAAAAAAACACCGCAAGAAAAATAAATTTTCCCGCAGTGTTCAAGGCATTGTTTTTTATCAAGAAGGATCCTTTATCTGCAGGAAGAAGATTGCGCTCTTTTCCTGAGTAACGCTTGTGCAGTGAATGGCCTGCAGGGAGGAATTGTAATAACAGGCATAATAGTTGTGTTCGCGAACCTGATCAAGTGAGGAAGTCCAGAGGCCGCCTGTCTGGTTAATGGAACCTCCTGCTTTTGCAGAAGCACTTATTGCCGTGGCAAGTTTATTTCCGTTAAGGTAAATTTCAAATTCAATGGAACTTGGAATGTACCAGTCAAGGAAGGCAGTCTGGGTAAGGTTGTTCTCTGACGCATATTTACCTGACTCTACAAAAGCCTCAAGGTTTGAAACTTCAATGTTCAGTACGCTTGACATGGAAGCGGCATCGGTCTTGATGTCGTCATAGTTGTTTGCTCCGGTCTTGTCTACTGCGCGGTCAAGATTGAGGGTAGAAGGATCAAAGGAATTTTGCGGAAGTTCCATTACCGCCCAGCGCACGTTTGATTTTCCGTTAAGGCCCATGATGATTGTAGTTTCTGTGTCTTTGGTAGTGTCGTCTGTGTAAACTTCACCGTTGTAAATGACTACTCCGGCATAGTGAGCGGCAAGGTCATCATAACAGGGGGCATATTCTGCAATGGTGTAGGAGAGGGTTACAAAGTTTTCTGTGGTGGTTGTGCGGCTTGCCCTTTCAATTGCAATGTCTCCAAGCTGGGGTTTTACGCTTTTTGTTTTGTTATAGCGGGCAGTGTAGGTGTAGCCTTTGGCAGTGTATGAGAGGGTGTAGCCGTCTTTAAACCAGATGCCGTCTGTGTTGAAGTTTTCAGAAAGAGTGCTTCCTCCCAAAAACCAGCCTGCAAACTGCTGTCCCGGAAGAGTGGCAGAAGGGGCTGAGTCTCCGGAATACATTGCGCTTGTGGGAATGGTTCCCAGAGTGTAAGTGTATTTGTTTCCTACAACATAGGTTCCTGCACTTGCGTCAGTTGTGTCACCTTCGTTAAAATCTGCTCTTTCCCAGACTTTATCTGTGGGACAGACTTTTTTTTCAGTGTCGTAAATAAGATAGTAAGTAGTTGGGTCGCCACCGTCGTCAGAAAAAGAAACAGGCATGAACTGAGTTTCTGCTGCAACAGTCTGTGCTTTATTGAGAAGATCGCATGAAAGGGCCGTGAATGAAAGGCTTACGGCAGTCATGGCAAAAAATATTCTTTTAATTCTTTTCATATAAATATCTTAAACTGCCGGTAGTGCTTTGTCAAGTTTAGGAACCTGCTCCAGTCCTTGAAGATTTCAACAAGACAAAGTATACTGTTGTCATGGCAAAAAAACGTGGTGGGAATAAGAAAAGCAAAAAAACTCTTGTGGCACTTGCACTCTGGCTTCTTGCCCTGCTTGTGCTGGTGATTTTATTTTTTGCAAATCAGAAAAGAATCTTCTCAAATTTAAAGACTACTGATTTTTTCAGCAGGGCCTTTGGGAAAACACCTGCTTTTGTAGAAAATGCTCCGGAAGTGGAGAGTTCTGCTTCTGACAAAAATGATGTAGCACCTCTTGAGTCTTCTGAGGTTGAAATTGAAATAATTGAAAATTACACTGACCGTGAAGAAGTTGCTGCGGAAGAAGTGGAAGAAAAAGAGCCTGAAGAAGAAATAAAAACTGAAACTGAAAAGCCAGAGACTGCAAAAACAGATAAGGCTAAAACAGAAAAACCGGAGAAATCAGAGAAAACAGAAAGTGCCCCTAAGGAAGAAAAGACTGCCGTTACCCCGGTGGTGCCTCCCCGCACAATGAATCTTAAACTCTATTTCATGGTAATAAACAGTGACGGTTCGGTGAGCCGCAGGGAAGTGACCCGCAGCATGAAAAAATCCGACAGTCCCCTGGTGAATGCCGTTCA